>CAYMKM010000038.1:0-13577 GCA_964390985.1 uncultured Clostridia bacterium
AGAGCGTTTCAACGTGCCACCGTCGCCATCGCCGCTGCCACCGCCACCGGCGTAAATGGCAGTGTAAAATATACTTTCCGCCGTTGCAACAGTAATGCTAATGGATAGTACCCTAGTACTATTGCCATATTTACCCTCGGAGGTAAGTATATTGTCTTCGTAGCTAACTGTAAAAGAACCGCCATTGGTTATATTATGAGGCGGTTGCCCGGTGCGATAAGGAAAGTTGGTGTTAAAACTATCAATACCACCTTGAGCCGGATCTTGTATCCAAGCGATGGCGTATTGCAAGCCTGATTCGGCTGCTTGCAAGGCTAAATTGTAGTTGATCTCTGTTTCCGCTGAGCGAGTCATTACTGGTACCACCATGGTGGTGGCTCCTAGCAGTGAGAGAACCACAATAACGCCAATTATACTAATAACTAATACTGAACCTTTATCCGTAGATAATCGTCGCAACGCCCATCTCTCCTTTCTCCATTATTTATCGGGAACGCACCAATAAAAATTGTAAGTTTGTACTGTTTGCTCTCCTTGCATTACGGTAACCTCGAACTCATAAAGGTTCTTTACATTATCCACTAGACCTAATTGGGTGACAGTTGCACTATAACCTGGAGGTAAATCACCAATAAGTTGAGGGCCAGCCGGGCCATCAATAAACTTGGAATCCTCAATACCTCTTTGTACAACCTGGTATGCTTCCAATAATTCATGGCTGCGTTGCATGCTGCGTTCAAGGTTTAAAGAGACGGCATAAATAGCTGGTACCAAAATTCCCAGCAACACAATAGTGCCAACCACCTCAATTAAAGAAGCGCCTTTATCTGATCGCATTTTGACACCACCTTTTTAGGAGTTACGCACTAAAACAGTTTGTTCTGCATCAAGCTGTTTACGTTTTAAAGACGGTGAATTCACAGTAATATGTACGCGTATGGCCTCGCCGCCCACTTGTGTTTCATGCGTGAATGATAAAACAGTTACGTCGGATAATAAAACGTGATAATCCCCATTTATACCGTCGATAATAAAATAGCGGACTAGAGATGAATCTTGCAACGAGTATACTATTTCGTCACCATCATCGTTGTAGGTTATATGCAGCTCTGTGGGATGTACTACATCAACAGCAATGGCACCAGCTACTCCGGTATGACCGCTATAGCCATAACATATTTCGCGCATAGAACGTGTTAGTTGTGCCTCCGCCATCAGCCAGTTACTATACCTTTGCGAGCTAGCAAAGCCAACCATAATAACCTGTAGGAAGGCACCCGTCATTATAGAGGCTATTGTAATAGCCAATATGACCTCTAGTAATGTAAACCCTGAATTATTACCTATTCTTTTTCGCATGGTGGGCCATCCTTGCAATTATTAAGTTAATTCCGCCAACCTAAGCGAATACCTGCCATTGCCGCACTATTTACTTGCCCAGGCACAAAGGCGAGGTGTAAACCGACATGCGGTTCAATAACAACTACACCAATAGGTACCTCTACACCTATTATTATACGCTGCTCCCAGTGGTATGGTAGTGATTTATTTAACAAGTAGTTAAATGAGGTTTCAAAATAATTACGGTTATTCTGGGCGCGGCAGGCAGCGCCAACGCTCCATACGTAACTCGCTGGGCTTGAAAGTCTGGTAGCGGCCCGTAGTTCGAACCAGGCATTTTTATGCGGACCAGCTCCAAAAGCCAACTCATACAAGCTTGGGGTGTCGGTTTGCGCTAGGTAAAAAAGTCCGCCGTGAATTAGCAATGGTGTTGATTCCTTCACATCCGCAGTTACCTTTGGAGTGGGTGGTGTGTCAGGTACAGTAGCATTAGCAGTTGCCGATGTATGAGTGCCATTATTCACTATGTATGGTGTAAGGATAATGACAGTCTCCATTTGCACGAATTCTGACCGATTCCAGCGGAACAAGTTGCCGATAACAGGTAACTCGCCAATGAGAGGGAGGCGAGTGATGCTTCTTTGCTCTTCTTCGCGAATTAAGCCGCCAATAATGATGGGTTGCCCATCACGTACCTGTACGGTAGTTTGAGCGTTACGAGTACGTACAACAGGTAAGCCCTCCGCTGTATAACTGGGAATGCTGCTCACTTCAATATCTACTTTGGTGGTAATTAGCCCTGTCTCTGCAATGCGGGCATCTATCTCTAGACGAATGCCCGCCTCAATATAAGTTATTGTGTCTTCCTTATTTGGGCCACCTTTTAGCACCACCGGTATGCGATCGCCCACAAATATGGGAGCTACTTCGCTACTAACGGTGGTAATTTGCGGTCGGGCTAATAGGCGCGCTTCTCCTTGATTCTCTAGGGCATCTAATTGCGCGGCCAAGCCTTCTATAGTAATGCTGCTTACGGCAGTGAGCGGATCTTGGGTATAAGAGATAGTAGGTAGCGACCACTGTGCACCCAGGCGGCGCAAGGCAGTATGCGACACCTCTTCTACGCGGGCCTCAATTAGTACTTGGGGACCTGGTTTATCAAATAACTCTAGAAAGGTGTTGAAATCATCAATATCTTGTTTTGATCCTAAGGCCACAATACGCTGGGTTTTCTCGTCACCATTCACTTTCAACTCGGGCTTAATAGTTTTTAACAGTTCTATCACTGTTGCAGTGTCAGCGTATTGCAGTTGTCTAACCGAGATAATACCTTCGGTAATGGTTACCTCCGAATTAGGCATGGTGGTGTTTACCACAGTTATATATAGGGTTTGATCGGTAACGATAGCCAAAACACCAGCTTGTTGTGCTACCTGGGCAATGGCATCGGTTAGTATAACATCGTTTAGCACAATTGATATTGTACCTTGAACAGCTGGTTCCATAACAACATTCAAACCGGCGGCACTACCCAAGGCAGTAAAAACACTGCGCACATCTGTTTCGAAAAAAGAGAGATTAAAAGAATTTTCATCGGCAGCCATGGTTACAGCGCTTGCCAGGAACACTGCAGCGCATAGCAAACACATGGCACACAGGCGCCGCATGAAACCAGGCCGACCACGGGTATTGAGCCAATCGGTAAGAGTATTCATTTTGTGCCTCCAACAGCAATATACTCACGTCGGCTTCCTAGTTGTACGGTGATACCTTGAGTTGATAACGTTTCTATCTGTAGTTCTCCAATTATATCGCCTTGTTTCACAACGTGAGGTTTGCCAGCTACTTCCAAAAGGGCGACCACTGAAGAACCTTGTTGTACCACGCCACCTAATCGCAACGATGGAAAATCATGCCAGGTAAGCAGCTGCTCTGCGGCTTGTACTGTGGATGGTAGGCCGGTGACGGCAATGAAAGAGGTGCTCTGACTGGCTTTCACCTTTAAACTGGGTAAAGCTGCCGAAATAATGTCTACAGCTGTGTTCACGGGTATGTATTTTACCGGTAGCAAGCGGGTCTCTTCAGCCACCACCGGGGTAGCGGGCTTTGCGGTTGTATCATCCTGGGAAGCAGATTCTTCCGTTGGTGCAGGTTTCAAACAAAGTATACCTTCTGGCGACATTTCGGCGACTAAGCCCGCTTGGCGTACTACATAATTAAAGGCGTCACGAGGCGCTATATCTGATAAAACGAAGGAGATTACGCCAGTTACATCACCCACGACAATGAAGTTAATACCAGCACTCCTGCCTAAGGTACGCAAAATGGCAGTGATGGGTTGATCTTGAAAATCGAAGCTTTGTTTACCAGCGGTATCGTATTGGGCAATAATTGCTTCGGCCCTCTCTAATTGCTCAGGCGTACCAATTACCAGCAACCGTTGCGCTTTTTCATCCCCTTGAGCCACTGCTTCTGGTATAGCCGTCTCTACCAACGTTTTTGCGGTGGCCAAAGAGAGGTTGTTCACAGGTATAAACTTGATTTCCGTCTTAATTAGACGCTTTATTCGTTCTAATGAGCCAACGGTAAGCGTATTGCCATCCAAGATGTAGTGATAACCAGTTATCTGGCTGACGGTATCCAGGGCATCGGCCAGGCGCATTCTTTCAACTTTTAAGGTGATCTTGCCTGTTACATCATGTGGATCAGCAACTACATTCCATTCAGCTAATTTACCTAACACAGTGTATACGCTAATAACATCCAAGTTATTAAAGTCCATGCTATCTACCATGGTATCCATGCCTGCTACATTGGCTGCTAGAGTAACAGCACTTAACCCTATTAGCAGGCATAACGTTGCTACTAAAACACTTGTTTTTTTATATTTCATTTTGATTCGCCCCCCATATAAATAGGAATACGTTCTCCACCAATAATCTCCATAATAATGCGCTTGTGTTCGCTTTGAATGCTGACCACTTTAGCGTTTGCCAGTTCACTAATGGTATCACCCTCGCCAACCAATAGTGATTGACCGTCCACCTCCAAATAGGCCAAGGTGCGTTGGCCTGAGTGTACTATGCCAGTTAGCTTGGTTTGTGCCAGCTTTTCGGCAATAGCGCGTCCTTCTACAAGGCGACGTGCTGTAACCGATGGTTGAAAAGGATCGTTTGCTGGTAAGTCGATAGTTTCTGGTTGTCGTGCGTACCAACCTGCCACCGGAGTATCATCTATGGTGGTCGCATCCTCTTCTAATAACCATATGGTGATGATTACCTGAGCCTCCAGGTGATCCACTTCTAAGGGTGATAAAGAAGCATCCCTGGAAATAGTGGTGCTGGTAACCGGAGTATTAAGACCTAAGGCACCGGTGATAGCACGAGCAATGGGTACACTGGATAAACCGGGAAAAGCGCTGCCAATAGCCAAATCGCTATCAGATGCAGCTTCTTTTTTGTAATTAACATCATTATGCAATACGGCTGTAATTTGCACATTATCTATATGGGCGGACGGCAAGATTATGGGTAATTGAATGATCACCTTGGCTAACTGTGTATAATTACCGATGAATTTGGCGTCTATTTGTAGGTTGCCTAAGCCATCTTTCCATTTGGGCTGAGAATAATCTAGCCTTTGCGTGATCACGCCATGGTTGCGCGTTAGGTTAGCCATCACGCTAAGTATGCGTGGTAGATCCGCTTCGCGGGGAAAGCAGCTATATAGCTCATGGGCGTTGTTAACAGCGGTGTTGTATGCCGATAATGTAGTGTTATAGCGCTGTTGCAAATTTAGAAGTTCTTGCAAGTTAGATTGCTGATCAATTGTTGTATTGCGTAAGCTGTGCAATTGGGCTAATGATGGACGTAGCAGCAAAAACACGAATGCTACCGTTACAACAAGGAAAATAAATACTGCTATATAGATATTTTTTGTATTGCTGCGCCCTGTGGGTCTGACAATCACTGTGGTTGGTCACCTCCGTATGGTAAGCCTACTTTTGCGGAGAACGCAACTAAGCGGACACCTGCCCGGGCTTCCCATCCTTGGGAACCCATTTGTACACGGAAAGGATCTTTTCCAAATGCAGTGAGGAAGCGATCAAGATCAGAAAAATCCACAGCATAACCGGTTATGGGTAACGAGCCATCTTTTAATAGTGTCAGATCCTGTAACCACACATTGCCGCGAGTGGCGCTATAAGAGACACGGCGAAATAGTTGTTCAATATGGGCGGATGTACCTATTTCCTGCATTTGATTAGTCAGCGGTTCGGTTTGCTTTTCAAGTGCTTTCATCTGTTTTTCCATGCGGGCGATAGCTGTACGATAATGGCTCATGTTAGCCACCGCTTCCTGATAGCCAACTAGTTTATCGTTTTCCCACATGATTTGTAAACGCAAATAAACACCAGTAAAAAGCATCAACGCAATAAGGACAATGCCGCAAGAAAGTAAAATAGCATTGGTGTTAATGGCCTTTATAGAGGCGCGTTCCTCCGGGGGGAGGAGATTAATGCGGATCATTCATCCAACCCCCTTTGCGCTAGCCCCAAGGCGCCGGCGAAAAGAGGTTCAACGCGGAGAATATCAACGGGGAGTTGCTCTGTACCGCTATAATTTAAAAATGGATGAGCGACACTCACTTGTATACCAATCTCCTCACTAAGGAGAATATCCATCCCTTTTTGCATGGCCCCGCCGCCGGTTAAAAGTGCACCCGAAAGCAATTCGCCCACCGATACCGCCCGCTGGCGGGCGCGCACAAACTCCAGCGTTTGAATAACGCCACCTACCAATTCATCCACAACAGCTTGAATGGGCCCACGCTGGCCGGGTGCTTCAATCATCAGTTGATCTATATGTTGCTCTTGTTGCATAAGCATAGCTTCCTCGTTGCTTACGCTATAAGCTTTGGCTACCTCTTCTTGTAAACGACGCATGCCAATGGGTAGCAAACGGTACAAATGATAATGACCATCAGCGGTTATCAGTATTTGTGTATGATCAGCGCCAATATCTATATAACAGGCTCTACCTTCCACAGGTAGTGAGCGAGGTAAGGCGAAAGCTTGAATATCTAAAATATGAGGTGCCAAGTGCATACTACGCAGTACATCGGCATAGGCAATGGCATTTTCACGCTTTATACCAGCGATAAGCAATTCTTTTTCCGTCGATGAACCGGTGGGTAACGGTAAATAATCAATGTAATAGTGTTCTTCTTCTTCGGGTTGTAAGCGCAAGGAGGTGGCAAACTCGCGCATCACCAGTGGGTACATTTCTAAAGGTGGCCCGTCGGGTACGCTACCTGTACGCACATGGATGTTTTGGCCGATAATACCAGCTACTACCATTGTGCGTTCCATCCGCATTGCTGGTGCTACTCCGTCGAGCACCTCAAAAAACGCTTCTGGTTGCATAATAACTCCGTCTGCCATAGCTCCAGGGGGTAAAGGTAGAAGCATGGCGCGTTTTATGTGTACCTGGCGGCCGCGACGGCGGACTTCTATTAATTTGATACAAGAATGTCCTAAATCAATGCCAATTGCGGAGTTAGCCATGCTCTCACCTCCTTTAAGCACCGGGCACAGTGGTAGTCATTTTAAACATAGGCAATATTACAGAGATGGCTAAAAATAATACTACACCTGTTAACCCCACAATGATAATGGGCTCTAGCATGGTAGTCATTGCCTTTACGGAGTAGCCGGCTTCTCGATCGTAATACTCAGCCAACTGGTTTAAGGTGGTATCCAAGGAGCCAGTCTCCTCGCCGACAGCCACCATTTGCACCATGGCTTTGGGGAATATTTTCTCCTTACTCATAGCTCCTGTGAGTGAGGAGCCGCGCTCTACCGCTCCTCTGGTGCGGGAGATGGCTTCTGCCACGGGTACATTCATCACCAACCGTTCGGTGATACGTAAGGCTTCTACCATGGGTACACCACTTTTAGCCAGCAAACTTAATGAGCGACCCATGCGACTGAACACCATTTTACTGGCCGCGGGGCCAATTGCCGGTGCTGATATTATAAACATATCCTTGGCGTGGTGGCCTTTCGGGGATACCACCCATTGCCTTAGAGATACCAATAGTAGAGCGAACCCGCCAAAAATTGCCCACCACCATTTAATAAGGAATTTGCTTCCGGTAATAATAAACTTTGTAGTCCAGGGTAAATCCATATTCATACTTTCAAAGATGTTAACAAAGTTAGGCAGGACAAAAAAGACTAAGACAAAAATGGCTATGACAGCGACAATGCTAACAAGTGTAGGATACATTAACGCCTCTTTTACCTTAGCCCGGGTCTCTGCCTCTTGTTCGTAATAAATGGCCAGCCGTTCCATCATTTCATACAGGGCACCAGCCGCTTCGCCAGCTTCTACCATTTGCACCACCATTGGCGGAAAGGCGTTAGGCTCGGTGGCCATGGCTTCCCCTAGACCGCTGCCAGCCAGCACTTCTTTACGGGCTGCTTGCAACCCTTTTTTAAGGCGTGCATCGCGCATTTGCTCTGATACCAGGTTCATAGCATCCACTACAGACATGCCACTGGAGATCATAATAGCAAATTGACGACAAAAGATAGCCAAAGTAGAGGCAGGTACTTTGCCACGGGGCTCATTAAGGCGCTCCCAAAGAGTTTTCTGCGTATGCTTGCGTACAGAAAGCACCTGATAGCCCTGATTGCGCAGGCGTTGGGTTATAGAAGCACTGCTCTCGCCGATGATGCTCCCCTGCAGAATTTGGCCGTTGCGTGCTTTTACTTTGTAGCTAAATGATTGTTGTGCCAAGGCGCATCATCACATCCTTACTGGCGACGGCGCCATCTTAGTTCATCAGGGCTAATGAGTCCCTGGTTTACCAGTTGTTCCAAAGAAGATTCCATAGTTTGCATGCCAAAGCGGGCACCAGTTTCAATAAGCGATGCTATTTGGTGTGTTTTTCCTTCGCGAATAAGGTTGCGAATGGCAGTTGTGCCCACTAGCACCTCTACCGCCGGTATCATTTTGCTACCATCGCGGCTACGTAGCAATTGTTGCGAGAGCACGGCTTGTAATACTCCAGCTAGTTGCACCCGCACTTGCTGTTGTTGGTGTGGTGGGAACACATCAATAACGCGATCTATTGTTTGTGGGCCACCACGGGTATGCAAGGTGGAAAACACCAAGTGGCCGGTCTCTGCGGCTACAAGCGCAGTGGTAATGGTCTCTAGATCGCGCATTTCACCAACTAAAATGACGTCGGGATCAGCCCGTAAAGCTGCTTTCAGAGCGGATGAAAAAGAGACGGTATCACTGCCGATTTCACGTTGGTTAATTATACTTTTGGCGTGGCGGTGCACATATTCAATTGGGTCTTCTACAGTGATAACTACATTATTCCGGGAGTTATTTATCACATCGATCATTGCCGCCAGGGTGGTTGATTTACCGCTACCAGTAGGGCCGGTCACTAATATTAGGCCATCATGTAAATCACACAGATCACGTGCAGTAGGTGGCAGGCCTAGCTCATGCAAAGGTATTACCCGCGGTGAAATTAAGCGGATGGCCATGCCAAAACTGCCTCGCTGTTTAAATGCCGCGCAACGAAAACGGCCTACCTGCCCTAGGCTATAGGAGAAATCGAGCTCGCCGCCGTTTGTCAGCGTATCCCAGTTTTTAGCGGGTACAATTTCACGCGTAAGCTCTTCGGTATCTTTGGGCATTAAGCGCTCGTACCCCTCTAAAGGGAGTAGTTGACCCTTCACCCGCAGTAGCGGGGGTATGCCTACTGTAATATGCAGGTCGGAAGCTTTAGCTTCCACAGCCTTTTTTAGTAATTCGTTGATGCTATTAGCCATTACTCATACTCCCGCACGACTTTTTAAATGACCACAATGTTGTTGTCACTCTCATCTTCATCTTCGTCTTCTACTTGAGGTGATGGAGACTCTTCTTCTACATCCATATCGACCGAATAAGCTGTACGCCACAGTTCGCTTAAGGTGGTTTGCCCAGCTAAAACCTTTTTCAAGCCGTTCTCTTGAATGGTGGCAAAACCCTCTGCTTGTGCAATGGAGAGGAGTTGATCTTCGCTTGGTTGACTAGCTAAGGCTGCACGTATAGTACGAGAGATCAACAACACCTCTTCTACTGGTAGGCGGCCCTTGTAGCCTGTTTGCCGGCAATTAGCACAGCCACGACCGACCCACAACCGCTTTACATTGAGGCTGTTTTTACGCAAGAAGGCCAGCTCAGCCGGGTTGGTGACGGGCACTTCCTCCTTGCAGTGCGGGCAAATGCGCCGCATTAACCTTTGGGCCACTACGCCCAATAGAGTGGCAGAGACCATAAAAGGTTCAACGCCCATATCTAACAAGCGGGTGACACTACCGCAAGCGGAATTAGTGTGCAAGGTGGTGAGGACCAAGTGGCCAGTAAGTGCGGCTCGTACAGCAATTTCAGATGTCTCTAGGTCGCGCACTTCACCCACCATCACTACTTCCGGATCTTGACGCAGTACGGCTCGCAAGCTACTAGCAAAATCGAAGCCTATTTTAGGATTCACTTGCACCTGATTAAGACCGTCAATACGGTATTCCACCGGATCTTCTACGGTGATGATATTTTTATCCGGCGTGTTTAAGGCGTTGAGAAAGGCGTATTGTGTAGTGGTTTTACCACTACCGGTAGGACCAGTTACCATGATTAACCCTTGTTGGTATTTAAGCCAATTATCCACAACCGCTAGCGACTCTGGTAAAAACCCTATTTCGTGCAGACCAAAAACAGCCACGCTTTTATCTAGGATACGAATAACCACTTTCTCCCCATAAATGGTGGGGAGGATAGAAATACGCATATCTACATCGTGTTGGTCTTTATCCAGGCGTATTTTGAAGCGTCCATCTTGCGGTCGCCTTCGTTCGGTAATATCGAGGTTGGATATTACCTTAATGCGGGTGGCCAAGTCGCGGTGAATTTGCTTAGGTAGTATCATCTCTTCTTTGAGGATACCATCTGTACGGAAGCGAACTACCACTTTGCTTTCGCGTGGTTCAATGTGGATGTCGCTAGCATGATCGCGCACAGCCTGAGCTAAAATGAGCTGAACCACCTTCACTCCGGGTGATTCGCTCAGATTATCGGGGATAATCTCTTGTTCTTCGGGTCTCTCTTCTTCAATTTCGGCAATAACCGTTTGGGCTATAGAGGCTAAGTTGAAGACGCGATCATAAGCGGCTTTAATCTCTTCTGAAGTGGCTACTACCGGCTGGACGCGCAAACCAGTAGCCTGGCGCACAGTATCCATGGTGAAAATATCCAATGGATCCACCATGGCCAAGGTAAGTAAATCGCCTTGGCGGCGAAGTGGGTATACGCGGCCCCCCTCTAACAACTCCATAGGTACAAGGAGCGCCAGATCAGGTTCTCGGCTTGCTTGCTCCCAATCGGCACGTGCTACTTTCAGTTGCTCAGCGAGAATATCGGCCATTACCTCTGACCGAATATAACCAAGCTCTACTAGCACGGTACCAAGGGGCTGCTTACTCTCCCGCTGGCGCTCCAGGGCTTTATGAAGCTGTTCTGGTGCGAGGACCCCACGCTCAATTAGAATATCGCCAAGCCGGCGACGGCGGGTGTCCATAGTTTGCTCCTTAGGTAAAACAAATTAGTATTTATAGGTATGTGTTTTTGGGTCCGAAGTATCATTGGGCGGATTGGCTACAAATACAAGTTCATTCTTTGTGTCATCGTTAGAATACTTAATACAGCCTTTTGCTGGATCTGTACAACTTTCGGCATCAGTTAATTCGACATTGGTAGGTAAGCTGGCCCGCGCCTCTAAATCATCTACCGTAGGGGCTATCCCCTTTTCCACAAAATGTGCCAGGCCGACAACCCCCAAAGTGTCACAGGTTGTAGCTAACTTGTTGTCCCATGCAGTTTTGCGCATATTGCCGATTAGCGGTACGGAAACGCCTGCTAGTATACCCAGAATAACAATTACCATCATCAACTCGACTAGGGTAAAGCCCCGATCGTCTCTACGTAACAATGAGAACATAAATATACCTCCCTTTTTCTTTCCAGATAGTAGCTTTGTTCGATCTGCATCTTAAATTGCCAGCGCAAGTTGTTGCTAGCACCACCCCCGCATGGCCAACGATATTATACCAAGGCAAGAAAGAACAACCAAATGAATTTACGTATGTGATGTGATCAATAATAATAATGCTAGCGAGTATGGGACTATGTTCCTAAATACGCTTGATTTTACATAGGTATTCGGTTCGTATCTTATATTTCCTCGTTAATTCACGGTAGATGTCGAAAGATCTATCCTTAAAAGCATAGGACCCATACCACAGACATACAAACAAGTATATTGTATGCTAATAAGGGGATTTACCAAATCTGAATGGCATATCCAAAGGACCTGCTACCGCAACGAAATGTGCTGGTTTGGCATTTAACCCGCGGCTTGGGCTAAATTCTCTTTTGCCTGAGCCATCAGCAACAACGGTTCGGTATTCTCGCAATTCGGTTCCCAGGTAGCGAAGCCAGTAGCTAAGCTGATATTATCCAGTGCATTTTGCCGCAACCATGAATTAAGCTGCCCTAACACTCGATGTGTGACTGTTTTAGCATCTTGTAGGTTAGCTCCCAGTAAAATAATGAGAAAATCCCCTTCTTCAGTGGCGCCCACTAGGTCGGATACACGACAAATACCTCTTAACCTACGGCCTAGATTGCGCCACACCTCATGATCGGTAGTATTAAGCGAAGCACTAGAATCGTTCAAGTTAGCGCGTAAGCGGGTTAAGGCCAACGAGGTATCTGCAGCAGCACAGGCGCTAATAGCCCGGCCTAAGAGTGCTATAGTTTGCTTATGCCCAGGCAGCTCGCGTGATGAACCAACAGAAGCTGTTGTGGGGCCCTCTTCCGGGGGCATATAACCAGTAGCGAAATCAGCAACTTGCTCGGTTACAATCATCACAATGGTAAAAGCAGTGGAAGGATGACGTTGCCAATATAACTGCCAGGTACCCTGGGGGCCATGAAAATGTTGCACCCCATTGGGCGGTTCCTTTTTAGCTATATTAGCAAGAGTAACTTCCAATTCATTGCGATACATGGACATCCGCTCGCCACCAACCAATTGCCAATAGGAATCAGAAGTGGTAGAGATGTGTCCCTGCGCATCTACAAGGATAGTAGGTAGCGGTAATAAACTGAGCACCTCTGTTGTGGAGGATGTTTTAGCATCGTTCACAGTAGTGCTCCTTTCCTGCAAATAGTTTTTAATCTCTTTGTGTGCAAAGTCGAATATCGTCTACATGCGATGAAATGTACCGAATATTATTGGACAGCAAAGAGTTATTTCCTGCCAGTATTCATGAGAAAGCGTGCTAAATGGTTAATTGCAAGGTTATGAAGGCGGCTGGAGGCGTTTATTATGCTGGCAAGTGCTGCATATACCGTATATTTCAAAAACATGCTCATCAGCATGATAGTTGTGTTTTTGAGCCAGTTGCTGGGCTAGCTCACCTACATTTTTATCATAAAGATTTGTGATTGCCCCACAGGCATTACAAATTAAATGATGGTGATGTTCAACCGGATGTCCCTTAACATAGGCATCCTGTCCATTATGAAGGCGAATTCTTTCTAATACATGATGGTTGCATAATAATTGCAGTGTCCGAAATACAGTGGCCCGCCCCACAGGAGAAGAGCCGTTAGCCACCGCATTCAGCAGTTGACTGGCAGAAAAGGGATCAGGTAGCAAGGCTATTGTGTTTATTATGGCCTGACGAGAGGAAGTTAGCTTAATCCCCCGAGCAGTCGCCAGCTCAGAAAGTTCCTTTGTACAATTCATGACCCCACCTCAGTTTTACTAAAACGCGCTTGCCTTTTCTCTTGCATTTGTACATAGAACAAAACGATAAAAAACTGCAATACCCCGGCTAACACAATGGCTGCGCCAGAAGCGATGTTTAGGTAATACGATGCATAAAGACCGCCACAAGCAGCACTAGTACTAAAAAGAACACCACATAGCATCATAATAGGCAACTGCTGGGTAACCAAGCGAGCAGTTGCTGGTGGAACAACCAGCATTGCTAGCACCATTACTACGCCTACGGCTTGCATAGCCGAGACCACCGCTAAAGCCACTACCAGTAAAAGGGTGTAGTGTAGTTGCTTCACAGGCAACCCGGCACCAGCAGCATAATC
>CAYMKM010000039.1:0-1357 GCA_964390985.1 uncultured Clostridia bacterium
CATTTGCGCCGCTAGTGGCTTAGCAGAACCACCGGCCCCTAAAAATAATATGTTTCGCCCGGCCGGGTCACATTGCCCTTGCTCTTTTAACGAGCGTAAGAATCCAGGCGCATCAGTATTATGGCCAATGAGGTGGCCTTCTTTATTCTCAATGGTATTCACTGAGCCTATTAGCTTAGCTGCCGGAGTTATTTCATCTAAATATGGCATAACGGCAGCTTTATGCGGAATAGTCACATTTACCCCAACTAGTTGAAGTGCACGTATGCCTTCCACCGCTGAACCTAGTTGATCAGGCAACACGTGCCAAGGTACGTATATACACGGCAATCCCATAGCCGTATAAGCTACATTGTGCATTAGTGGCGATAACGTATGGCTAATAGGGTGGCCAAAAACACCCACTACTTTGGTAGCTCCGCTCACAGGCTGAGGCTGAATACGCTGCACTTATATCCCCCTCCTTGCTTTAAGCCTGGGGTGCCCTCCTATTCTGGGGCATCATATGTGGTAGGTGTGATACAGCTTTGTGCCGTTCGCCATTCAGTGCTGATGTACCAGGCCGACGAGGTTTACCAGTAAAAACAAACGGTAACATCTCTTCCAGCCGAGATACGGTTACTACTTCTAACCCATTTACAGGAGCAGGTATTTCTGCGGCGTTATCTTTTGGTACAAGCACGCAGCTAATACCCGATTGGCGTGCTCCATATAACTTTTCATACACTCCACCTACAGCTTTAACGCGACCTTGAATGGAAACCTCTCCGGTTACCGCTACATCCTGTCGTAGCGGCCATTCTAAAATAGCACTGGTTATGGCTAAAGTGATGGCTACCCCAGCAGAAGGGCCATCTATGCGTCCACCGCCTACCACGTTCACATGAATATCCCAATCATTAATACACTCACTAGTGAGTTGGCGTACTGCTGAAGAAGCATTGAAAACTGAATCCTTAGCCATATCGCCGGCAGTCTGGTTAAAACGAAGCTGACCCTTACCAGACTCTCTGGCTGGAAAAGCTACCGCCTCTATTTCAATTACAGAACCAAGGTAACCACTAACCCCTAGGCCAAATATGCGACCTACCTCTGGTTGCTTGGAAGCATGAACATGTACATACGGGGTTAAACGACTCACCCGTACCACTTCACGTACATCAGCGCTCGTTATAACAGGCGGCTCCGGCGTATCGGCTGCGGTTTCTGGCTGAGTCTCAAGCGAGCCCGTTAGGCGTTGCAGGGCAATGCCGTAAGCATCAGCCAATAAACTTGTCGCCTTGCGACCCTCAACTGTATAGCCGCTAATATGCTCGCTGACGCCCGATTCTAACTTAACTCGCAACCGGTTGGCGGC
>CAYMKM010000039.1:1457-13075 GCA_964390985.1 uncultured Clostridia bacterium
TGCATCTTTAGTTCGCGCACATACTCCTCGTGCCGTTCTTGCATTTTAAGTGCTATCTTCTTCTCCAGTGTATCCGCTATGTTGCGACGAGCTATTAATTCCGCTAAAGCTTCCTGCACCTCATCTAAAACTGCAGGTAAATCCTTTATAGCAGGCGGATGGTTAATTGTAGGATCATCTAACACAATGCGTTGCAAAGCCAGCACTCGATCGGTAATTTTGTGAGAATGCATTAATACTAGTGCATCCATTTTACCTGCCTTAAATATTAGCTTATCGGCACCCATAACCTGGCCTAGCAGATCGTAAAGAGCATCTACCTGGCGTCCTATTTGCTCTGTCTTGTTCCATCCCGGCCTGCGAATATGCCGGATGGGCCATTTACCCAAAAGGGGTTTCATGATTCACCTACGACCTTTAACTTAATTTCGGCGGCTACGCCGGGCCCCAATTTCACTGGTAACACATAATCACCCAAGCTTTTAATGGGTTCATCCATTTTAATGCGCCGCCGATCCACTGGTACACCACAGGCTTTTTGCACAGCGCCCACAATTATATCTGTGGTTACAGAACCAAATAAGCGGCCCCCTTCGCCCACCTTAACTTTTACCGTTACGGTGGTATCGGCCAATTTCGCGGCCATGGCTATCGCTTCTTGCTCTTCTTTGTCTGCTTTACTTTGCTGTACTTGCTTTTGGTGTTTTAAACTACGCAAATTCGCATCGTTAGCTAACAAAGCCAAACCACGGGGAATTAAGAAATTGCGGCCATAACCCTCAGCCACATCGATTATTTCACCTTTTTTCCCCAGTTTCTTTACATCCTGTGTTAAAATGACCTTCACGCAAACCCCTCCTCATGCCGGTGGTCGAGTATACTTTAAACGACGAAAATCAAACCAAGTATCCAGCAATCCCAATAGTACGAGCGGTTGAAATAAATAAGTGATCAATATTAAACCCAGGGCTATTAAAGCCACTTTGAAAAACCGCCTAATACGCAATTTATTAAAGAAAAACCAAGCGAGCGCCAACCCTTGTACAAAAAATATAACCCCTGCTATTACTTGTAAATTGGCTGCTACCCTTAATAAGGGGGACATTAGGTTGCCTGGCAGCAACGTCAACGCAACACCAATAATGTATACCCAGGCAAAATACCAAGGGAACCGCCAATGCGAAAAGGGCGGAATTGCGGGTACATTCACACCCAACCGCTTTAACCAGCGCCCGGTAAACCAGTAGTTTGCTAAAGTAAGCGCTGCGGCGGAAAGTGCAATCATTGCCGGAAATATAGTGCGAATCTGTTGCAGTAGCATAGCAGTTTTCTCCGGATCAATGGTTTGGTCATCCATCCACCATACAGCTTTATGTAAATTTTCTTCCCAATAGGTGAGAATCTCGCCCATAATATCTGTCCCCATCAAGTTGGGGGCGACATAATAGGGCATCATCTGTGCTACCATCATGGCTAACCAACCTACCATTAGCGTTTGGCGCAAAGTGAAGCCGTTGCGCAAAGCCTCGCCAAAAACAACACCCAAACCTAATATTAGTAGTACCATCAACATACTAAGGGGTGTTTGCGTAGCAACACCTACGAGCAAGCTTGTAAAAAAAGCGGTGGAAATACCAGAACGCAAGCCGTGTCGAACTACCATTACAGCCAACGGAACGGGGGTGAAATACATAATATAGGGGATGAATGTACCCATTATAGCCCCTAATGTTACCGTACTAGAAAGAGCAAACCGCTCGCGATAAAATTGCATTGGCGCTTGTGGGGGCATAAGGACTATTCACCTCCAATTACTGCTTACCTGGGTTGCTAGTTGGCGCAAGTGCATGTTAGTTCCCTAAAACGGCAGGTGAGTCCTCCTTAGCGACAGGCAACAATTCTTGGTGGTACTCCCAAATACAGCTCCTGTTACGAAAATAGGCCGCCATTATGGCGGCCTACTACTTTAACACGATGCTGCCAACATATGGTGCTTACTCAGTTGAATACGGAAGCATGGCGATTTGCCGTGCCCTTTTTATGGCCTGAGTTAGCTGGCGTTGGTGACCAGCACAGTTACCCGATATACGGCGAGGCAACATTTTGCCACGCTCCGTAAGGTAACGACGTAAGCGACCAACTTCTTTGTAATCGATAGCTTCAATTTTATCTACACAGAAAGAGCATACTTTCCTGCGCTTTCTGCCACGCTCTCTTGCCAAGGCAAGCCCTCCTCAAACAATGTACTTGCCATACACCGCGGGCTAACTAAAAAGGTACATCATCTGTAGTGGTTTCCATGTCGCTACCCATGTCGCTACCCATATCGCTTCCCATTGTGCTGGTAGGCGTCCGGGTGCTATACCCACTATCGCGCCGACTATCGAGAAAACGCACATCGTCGGCGTGTACCTCTGCGGATTGGCGTTTTTGACCTTCCCACTCGTACTGCCTAATTTGCAGCCGACCTTCTACAGCAACTAATCGCCCTTTGGTGAGATTTTCTGATACAACCCCTGCCAATTTCCGCCAGCAGACTATGTCGATAAAATCTGTTTCGCGCTCGCCTTGCTGGTTAACATATGATCTATCTACGGCGATGCGGAAGTTAGCAACGCTAGTTCCCTGCTGCGTATAGCGCAGTTGTGGATCAGCGACCAAACGGCCGATAAGTATAATTCGATTCAGCACGCTGGTTCACTCCCTTGTAATAATCGCCCGGGTTCATTTTTCGTCTTTACGGATTAACAAGTGACGGACTACTGAATCGGTGATTCTCAAAACACGCTCTATCTCGGCTCCTGCCGAGGCGGGTGCATTGAATGTAACCACCACATAGTAGCCTTCGGTCAGTCCATTGATCTCGTAAGCAAGCCTACGCCTTCCCCATTTATCGACTTCGACCACTTCGCCGCCTTGTTCGACAACGAGAGCGCTCACTCGTTCAATTAGGGCATCGTATGCCTCTTCACCCTCGAGACCTGGGTTAAAAATCAAAACAACCTCGTATGGACGCACCACTGGCACCTCCTCCCTACGGACATAACTGGCCCCAGGCACCACCCTGGAGCAGGGACAACCAAAATTATAACACCATTTCACGCCATCGGCAAGCGAATGTGCCTACCAGCAGGGGTATTTCGACGTATAAAGTGAGACCGCATGAGAAGACTACACAATGTGCCATCACAAGTTAGGAGGTGAGAATATGGCGCATGCCAATAAGGACAAAGCTACAAGCCCCTCGAAAAAGATGAAACAACAACTTGGCCAGTCTAGTTCGAATTTCATGCAGGAGATCGGCGAACTTGCTCAGCAAATTGAACAGCAATCGGGTGGCAACCAACAGCTACAACAAGCTGCTTATAAGATTCAGCAGCTCACCCAACAGGTGCTACAGAATCAGCAAGCGCAGCAGTAATTAACTAATGTTAAAAAATTAGCAGAGGCCTTCCATAGGAAAGCCTCTGCTTGAGTAGGTGCTAAACCCACGCTAGCCAATTAACTTACGTATTTGCTCAACCAGCAACCCTATCTCCTCGTACTTACCAAAGGATGGTACAATATATACACCAGCTACATCCTTTTTCATGTCAATAATCAATTCCATTGCCAAATCCAAACCTACACGCAAACCATCGTTACCTGCTTTTTGTAGCGCATCGCGAACCGATTCGGGAATATCAATACCGGGCACCTCGTTATGCAGGTAATGCGCCTGTTTATAGCTGTGCAAGGGCATTACACCCAACAACATAGGGATGGGTGAACCGCCTAGCTCATTTAGAACCCGATCTAGTGACTCGCGATTATATAAAGGCTGAGTCATTACGAAATTGGCCCCTGCTTCCACTTTTTGATGGAAACGCTGTAGTTCAAGGGGTAAATCAGGGTGGTTTGGGCTCAACGCGCAGCCAATAAATAAACTGGTAGGATCTCCAACCGGATTCCCGTTCATATCCTTACCTTGGTTTAACTGGTGTGCCATTTTTATAAGACCAATGGCATCGACATCGTATACTGCTGTAGCTTGTTTAACATTACCTAAAGATGGTGAATCGCCCGTTAGCCCTAATATGCTCCGGATTCCTAGGGCTTGAGCGCCTAGTAGGTTAGATTGTAAACCCATTAGGTTGCGGTCGCGAGTAGTCATATGCGTAATAACCTGTAGGCCCGTCTCCTGTTGAATAAGAGCCGAGGTAGCCACCGCGTCCATACGCACCCTGGCCATGGGGCTATCAGCGACATTAATCGCATGCGCACCAGCCTCTTTCAAACGTTGGGCACCCATAAGAATGCGGGTGATGTTGGCGCCTTTGGGTGGATCTAACTCCACGCTAATAACAAACTCTTTGCCAATTATCTCGTGTAAATCACAGATGCAGTTTGATTTAGTAGCACTAGCAACGGGCTGCGTGGGCATAGTTACTGTAGGCGATGAAACATAAGCCGTACCAAAACGAGTAGGGCTGCTATCGGAAAAATTGGTTGCAGGAATGGTGTCTACCACCGACACCCTTGTTTGCTCGCTTTGTGCTATTTGTTGATCCATAGCTATACGCAAAGCCGCTATGTGTGATGGTTCAGTACCGCAACACCCACCCACCACCCGTGCGCCGGTTGCCAACATTTGCGGTAGCATATCGGCCATATACGCTGGCGCTGTGGTGAAAACTGGCCGACCAGAAACACGCAAAGGCAGCCCGGCGTTGGGTAAAACAGACCACAGTTTTTGTTCCGGTAACGCTTTACGCAATTGCTCTAGCGCCAGCAAGGCGTGGGTTGGCCCGGCACCGCAATTAACGCCAATAACATCGGGCAATGTACCTGCTTGACGCAGAATTTCCCCTACTTCTGCCGGGCTTTGGCCTTTGGCCGTCATTGCATCTGGCCCAAATGAGAAGTGTAACGCTACTGGCAAGCGGGCTATATTACGAATAACCTGCACAGCAATGATAGCTTGCTTGGCATCAGCGAAAGTTTCGAGCCAGAATATATCAATGCCACCAGCTAGCAAACCCTCCGCTTGCTCCCTGAAAATGGCTTGTAATTGGGCCTCATCGGTATTATCATCATTTATCTCAATCGGTCCTATTGAACCAGCTACATATGTAGGCCTGCCAGCAATATCGCGGGCTGCACGAGCAATTTTCACACCGTGCACATTAATATTCCACACTTTATCTGCTAAACCATGATGTGCAAGGTTCAAACCATTGGCCGCAAAAGTGTTTGTACGGATAATATCGGCCCCGGCACGCAGATAATCTAAGTGCACGGCTTCTATAACGGCCCTATCACTCACGTTGAGGCTTTCAAAACAACTATTTTTAACGCCTAGGGTGTATAGCAAAGTGCCCATGGCACCATCTGCGACCATAGGGCGCTTGGCCAACTCCTGCAGTATATTGTTTGCTTCGGTAAAAGACATATTGGAAACCTCCTACAAGTGATTCTTGGCGCTTTAAGCACCTTATCCTGCCTACCGGCTGGTATGCAATATACCGTTATATAACACCAAACCACTAACAAACGCTGCCGACTCCATTACCTCTGGCGTTGGTCGTAATATGGAAATAAGCGATTTTTGCGTATCATGATCTAAATCGTTAAATTGCTCCCCCTCCGCTGAATGGGGAAGCCCTAACCTCGAGTGTATTTGCCCTAATAGCCAGTTGACGGCGGCATCGGCGGTTACCTTTGGCAAACATGGTACCGTATTAGCCCGACCAAGGCTGACATTAACTATATATATTGCTACAGAAGTAGTTAAACAAGGTAATGTCTGCTTTGGAGCAGATGCCAAACGCAAGGTAGCCAAAGGAAACGCCTTTGGCCGGTCGTACAAACGCAGAAGCTGACCATCCAGGGTTGCTGCACAAAAACGGTATATTGCGTTCACACGCATTTGAGCATGTAAGCACTGATTTTGTACCTCTGTTGCCAGGTTGTATGGCCAAATCTCTTCCAAATCAATGTCGGTTAAAACATGACGCCGATAATCACGTGGTGAAATCACGCTAATGGTTGGTGAATCTGCTTGTAGCTGAACCGTTTGTAGCTGAACCTGGGCCATTTTTCTCCTCCTAATGGCAGCCGAACAAAAAAACTCTCCCGAAAGGGAGAGACGGTTCTTTTGGAAACGCTCGGCTCCCTCTCATCTATCAGGATTCTTCATCCTGCAGGATTTGGCACCGCGACGCAGCCATTGGCTGCCGGTTGCCGGGCTTCATTGGGCCAGTCCCTCCGCCGCTCTCGATAAGAGTGGTTATGCAATTTTACTTGTGATAAACATTAACACAAAAAGTCATTTGATGCAATAGCTGTGGTTTAATCTTGTTAATCGGCTCCTGCTGCCTCCGGTGCAATTTCATCCACAAAATACTCAGGCAAAAAGCGCCGGGCTGCCGACATCATTTCCTCTTCCGAAAGGCTGGTGGTACGTCCGTCCCGGTATTGATCTTGCACCCATTGGGCCATTACTGCTACACCGGGATGCCTTTTATCAATACGGCCACTACGTAAGTTTAACACCCTATTCAACCAAAAAGCTACACCAGCAGCGCCCGCTTTGTCTGTCACGTTTACACCTATTGGCCGGCGCAAGAGTTTTTCCGTATCAAAGATATTATATATCTCTTCGTTCTTAATGATGCCATCAGCATGAATACCTGCTGATGTTACGTTGAATTGCCGACCGACAAAAGGCGTCATAGGTGGAATTTTATACCCTAGCTCCTTCTCAAAGTACTCGGCAATATCTGTAATAACCGTGGTATTGATCGAGGCATCACCAGTTAGGCTAATATATTCCATTACTAGTGCTTCCACAGGCGTATTTCCGGTCCGCTCACCAAAGCCTAGCAAAGTGCCGTTCACACTAGCGCACCCGTACAACCAAGCGGTAGAGGCATTAATAAGCCCCTTGTAAAAATCATTGTGACCATGCCATTCCAATAGTTCACCTGGCACGCCAGCGTCTTCAATTAAGGCATGCACCAGGCGCGGTACACTGCGTGGCAATGTGGCACCCGGGTAGGTAGTACCATAACCCATGGTATCGCACAAGCGAATTCTAATGGGTATGCCACTCGCTTGTGATAAAGACATTAACGCCTGGGCAAATGGTACCACAAACCCATAAATATCAGCCCGAGTGGTATCTTCTAAGTGGCAACGTGGGCGGATACCTGCATCCAGTGCTGCTGATACAATATCTAGATATTGCATCATCGCCTTCTGACGATCTAAACCTAGCTTCATATATATGTGGTAATCGGAACAAGAGGCCAGTATACCAGTTTCGGGAATACCTGCCGCCTTTACCAGTTGAAAGTCTTTGCGGGAGGCCCGAATCCAAGCGGTTATTTCCGGATACCGAAAACCCAGATCCTGACAACGACGGACTGCTTCACGATCCTTCTCACTGTAGAGGAAGAACTCAGATTGGCGAATTAACCCACTGGGGCCGCTTAACTGATGAAGGAAGGTAAACAGCTTTACAATTTGATCCACAGTATACGGGGTACGAGCTTGTTGACCATCCCTAAACGTCGTATCAGTAATGAACGGGTTAGGTGCCGGATTAATGGGTACCTGCACTCCATCAAAGGTGATGCGCGGCGGCATACTGTAAGGAAACTGCTCGCGCATAAGATCCGGCTCGTTCCTATTAGCTAATTGATAGTTTTGTCCTGATTTATTTTGCATCCAACTAGTTCTTAACATTTTTTTGCTCCTCCCCAGATCTCATTATGGGGTATATTTATGTTAGCACATGATCAACACAAAGGACAATTCAATTCGCGTTACGAATTGATAACATAATGGAATCTGCGTACCGCCGGGACGCAGTTTGTCCCTGTGGCATTACTGCAAAAGGGGTGGAGAATGGACCTGAAACTACTACGTACTTTTCAAGTGGCCGCTCGTCACATGAATTTCCACGAAACCGCTGAAACGCTTTATTTATCGCAGCCAACTGTTAGTAAACACATCCGTCAATTAGAAGATGAACT
The DNA here is from genome assembly GCA_964390985.1 of uncultured Clostridia bacterium. GTDB lineage: Bacteria > Bacillota > Limnochordia > DTU080 > DTU080 > CAYMKM01. Next base: position 9,476 of record CAYMKM010000039.1, read on the forward strand.
CGGCTGTGATCTGTTTCAACGGTGGGGTCGTTCGCTTTCGCTGACCCCGGCTGGCGAACGTTTTCTCATTTGCGTCAACCATATTCTTACTGAGACCGATGCCATGATGCAGGAGTTTACTGCATGGCAGGCCGGCTACTCCTCCCGTTTAACAGTGGCCGCATCTCCCATGGTAGCCCGTACGGTACTTCCCTGGGTTCTGCAAGCTTTTCATGAGCGTATGCCCAAAGTAGAAGTGGTTATTACGGTAGTAATGTCTGAAGAGATTCCTGAAGCTATTATTGACGGCAAAGCAGAGGTAGGCTTATCGCGCATAGAACCACATGATCCGCGTTTAACTGGTGAGCTATTATACCAAGATCCCGTGGTTTTTGTGGTTGGCGGTCCACAGGCCACCTCCCGGGTGCCAGTACCTAATAGCTCTGACTCATGGCAAAATGTGGTAGAAAACTTCCAGCTTATTACCCATAATCACCCTGGTTACTGGGAAGACATTTTAATAGCCGTGCGCCAACATGTACCACGCCTCCGCACACTGGTGGTTACCCAGGTAGATATTACCAAACGCCTAATTGAAGAGGGGCTAGGAGTCTCATTTCTCCCGTTATCAGCGGTTAACACGGAGATACAAGCAGGTACTTTGAACACCCTAGAAGTACCTGACGTTGATATGCCTGTAGCCAATTCGTGGCTGGTTTTACGGAAAGATAAACCACTTTCCTCTGGTGCTCGTTCTTTCGCCAGCTTAGCCAGAGAATGTACAAAGCGAGTTACGACTTTTACCCTATAATTTATCGGGCGTTGGTTCAGACAGCTCATCCTGCCCTGGTGTTGGAGTATACCCTGGTCCACGCTGTATAAAGGATTTCATGCCACGCTCCACCTTTTTACGTGGCAGCATCACCACTCGACCACACCTGCAGCATTTGAGGCGGAAGTCCATACCCGTACGTAAAACTTGCCATTGATCTGAACCGCAGGGATGTAGCTTGCGCATTTGAATTATATCACCTAGAAAAAACAGGATGGGCATATTAACTCACTCCTGATGAAGACTGCTTTACCTTATTTTACCTTATATTATACCTGTGATAACCGTTGGAGCACCTATTAATTTGTATATTTGTGCGTCTTTAGCAGGGCTAGTGCTACCTGCGGCGAATGGCTTTTACACAGAAGTGGAGCACAAAGAAAGGTTGATTATAATGTTTCGTAGATTAATCTCCGCCTTTGCTACCTGTGCATTAATTTTCTCGTGCACAATGGGCATGGCCTTAGCTGCTGAAGACGATAGTGTAGTGGCATCAATTAACGAACACCTGATCACTAAAGACGATTTTTACGGACAAATGGAGCTTCTATATGGCGAAAAAATTCTCACACAACTTATCGCTGATAAACTGATAGAAATAGCCGCCGAAGAGAGAGGCATAGTAATTCCTGATGAGGATGTCGAAACACAATTTGAAGGCATTCGCTCACAATATTCAAGCCAAACTGAGTTTGTGCAGGCATTATGGGCTAATAATTACACGGAAGCTAGCCTAAAATACTACATTAAGCAAGCTTTTATATTGGATTTCTTAGCCTACGAAAACGTTATTGTTACCGATGAAGAAGTGTTCGCTTATTTCCAAGATAACAAAGACTCCTTGGGTACGCCGGCACAAAACCGGGTAAGCCACATTTTGGTAACCACCAAAGAATTAGCGGACAGCATTTATAGCCAATTGCAAGCAGGTGCAGATTTTGCCGCCCTGGCTAAAGAGCACTCTATAGACACAGCCTCCGCTGTTCAAGGTGGCGATATTGGTTATATTTCCGACAAAGAGGTATTGATCCCAGGCTTTCGGGAAGCTATGGATATGTTAGCGTTTGGTCAAATCAGCCCCCCGGTAAAAACTGAGTTTGGTTACCATATCATCAAGATTACCGAAAGAACATTAGCAAAACCGGCTGAGCTGGCCAGTCAAATATACAATATCCGCAGCATATTGGCCGAACAGAAAGCACGTAGCTACGATGAAGTGGTACAGGATCTTTACAATGAATATAAGGTAAGTATAAAGTGGGATCGATATCAGCATCTGGGCAACATATAATATAAGTAAGCTACGGGGCACCCGGTTTTAGAAAGCCGGGTGCTCTTATAAGGAGCATAGCAATGCGATTAAAAATAATTGGTATTTTACTCGTACTGTTGAATGTATTTGCCGCCATTGCTACTCCCAGTAGCCTAGCTGGATACACACCTTGGCTGACCATCTTACCGTTAATTGGAATACTAGGCACTATAGGCTTAGCCATAATAGCTGGCTTACGCAGCAAGTATTCGCCACAGTTTCGCTCCATATGGTTTTGCATAATATTGGCTAGTGGCTTATCTTTGGTTGGCAGCCTTATTCTAGCCTACTACGAATTTCTTATTGGTTATATGCCGCTTTATTACCCCTCCCTCCCAGATATCTTGCATCTTTTAGCTTACCTGCCTATCAGCGGAGCTTTACTCCTAGCCGCCCGCCAGGCACCAGCTTATATGAGTAACAACAAATCGCACCTTCGTTACCTACCTCTAGTTGTAGCTACTTTACTACTGCTAGTGTTATGGCTCCCATCATTGTTCACGAGTGTTCCGCTAGTAGAGAAAATATTTACCGGCACCACGCTTGTATTCGATATACTGCTCGCAGTTAGCATTTGGGCAGTGTACAAGGCTTGGCCATTTCACGCTGTAAATGCTTGGCAGCATCCTTGGCTCTGGTTGGCAACGGGTACTCTATTTATACTATTGGCCGATGTATCGTTCGCTTTCACCTACGGAATGGGTTTATTCAACCCAGCATTAGATCTACTTTGGCTGTTGGCCTACTCCGCCTGGATGTGGGCTGCGGTTTTATTTATTTCTACCGCTAAAAAATCGCCCACTATACCCAAATCGTGACTTCAAACCTTATTCATATGTAAATGCTATTCAAGTAGCATGCAAACCCTCACTCCAAAGCGTAAAGTGTAGCAGATCCGTTTACACGAACGTTGCGGAGGTGATCAAATGGGCATTATAGGTGGCACAGGAAATCAAAACTCTGGTGCATTACTTCTAATATTGGTCCTCTTCATTTTGCTTATGTCCGGCGATATTTTTTAGTGTAGCACCTTCAGGCAACGATGGTTTGGGCTTTTATCCGTCGTTGCCTGCTCATACTTCTGAGATAATTCCGTAAGCGTTCTAGCAGGTTTTATGCATTGGCCAAAATCAAAAGCCCCGCCATAAAGGCAGGGCCTATAACTGGTGGAGACGACCGGGATCGAACCGGCGACCTCCGCCGTGCAAGGGCGGCGCTCTCCCAGCTGAGCTACATCCCCAGAAGCATGTTAAAGCTTAACATGCCTGAGAAGCTAAAGTCAATAGCACGTTTGTGCTCACCATATGAATACATATTGCCATGTACACTCTTGCCAGTCAATTTGCTGCAGATTGAAGTGAGGGCAATATTTGTTTTGCTTCCGCTTCTTTTTGCGCTTTAGCTCGGCGTTCTACCTCCTGGCGCTGATACCTTAGACCAACATGGTCTAGGAATTCTACTATCATATTGAAGCCAC
>CAYMKM010000040.1:0-12971 GCA_964390985.1 uncultured Clostridia bacterium
CCCTTGCCGTACACGAAGAGCGGGTTAATATCGAGTTCTTCAATCTCGGGGAAATCATTAACCAACGCTGCCACACTGGCAATGGTCTTCTCTACTGCGCTGATATCGGAAGCAGCCTCACCACGATATCCCTTTAGTAAGGTGTAGGCTTTTGTTTCTTGTACCATATCGCGGACATCTTCAACCGTTAGGCCGTGACTGAGTCGGAAAGAGACATCCTTCATCAGGTTGACGTATATGCCGCCCATACCAAACATTATCATGGGACCAAACACGTTATCACGTACCATACCCACAATCACTTCTTGGCCTTTAGGCATCATGCGCTGCACTTCAATACCGTATACTTTAGCATCAGGAATGGCGGTGCATTTATTCATCATTACTGTAAAAGCCTCGCGCACTGCCGCTGCCGACATCAAACTCAGCTTAACGCCGCCTACATCGCTCTTATGCAGAATGTTAGGTGAAGCTACCTTCAAGGCAATGGGATAACCCACCTTTTCAGCAATAGCTGCTGCTTCATCAGCAGTTTTGGCCAACCGCGGAGCGGCAACTTCCACACCGTAGGCTTCTACAACCTGTGCTGCTTCATAACCTAGCAAAGCAGTCCGGCCATCTGCACGCACGGCAGCTAAAATATCTTCTACTGCCTGTTTGTTGGCGTTCCCGTTAGAGATGAGTGTGCCCTTGCCCCGACCGCGAATTTCTGCATATTTGGCCATACCGGAAGCCACCACTGCTACCCGTTCGGGTGCGTCGTAAGCCGGTATACCCCAAGATAAAGTCTTTTTGGCAGCCTCATCAACCCTGGATGCTCCCATCCAGCAAGTTAGTACTGGCTTTTCCGTATAATTCTTCAGTGTCTGTGCCACTGCTTCGGCTGTGGGCATCGGTTCAGTCATGGATTGTGGTGAAACCAGCACTATAACGTTATCTACATTAGGATCACGTAGTACAGGCTCTAAAGCTACTTGATAGCGGTCAGCACCAGCATCGCCAACTACATCAACCGGGTTTTGCACTGAAGCTACCGCTGGCAGCTTCTCCTTAAGAAGCTCAGTTGTAGCCGGATCAAACGAAGTCATAACTAAATTACCAGCCCGCTCCACAGCATCGGTGCAAACAATGCCAGGACCACCAGCATTGGTGACCAAAGCCATACGGTTACCGACAGGTACTGGTTGCAAAGCGAAGGCGGTGGCTAAATCTACAAACTCCTGCATACCATGAACGCGAATGCCACCCGCTTGCTTGATGGCTGTATCATAAGCTTGGTCGTTACCGGCCAAAGAGCCCGTATGCGACGAAGCAGCCCGCTGAGCAGCTTTCCCCACACCAGATTTAAGAATGATCACTGGCTTACGCAAGGAGACAGCACGTAAAGTATCCATAAAGGCCGGCCCAGTGGCAATGCCTTCCAAATAGCAGATGATTACCTTGGTATCTGGATCATCACCGCAGCTAGCTAAGAAGTCGGTCTCGGTAAGGCCAGCTCGGTTACCCATGCTGGCGAAGCGGCTGAAACCAATACCGGCACCAGCACTCCAATCGAGCAAGGCAGCCCCTAAAGCGCCACTTTGTGAAATGAAAGCTATGCCGCCTTTGGGTGGGTGTGTAGAGCCAAACGATGCGTTCATGTTATCGTGTGTGCTGATAACTCCCAGGCAGTTTGGCCCGGTAAGCGTCATGTTGTACTGGGCACAAATTTGCTGTAATTTCTCCTCCAGCGCTGCACCCGCGGCTCCTACTTCCTTAAACCCGGCGGTGATTACCACCAGGTGCTTAACACCAGCTTGACCGCATTCTTCTGCTGCACCCAACACAAATTTGGTGGGAATACAAATTACAGCGAGGTCTACTGGCCCGACCTCGCCGATAGTTTTGTGGCATTTTATACCTAAAATTTCTTCTTCTTTGAGATTGATTGGATAAATGTCACCTTTGTAACCCGCTTGCTTCAAGTTGTTCAAAACAGCAAAACCGACCTTCTGCTGCTGGGCCGAGGCCCCAATAACCGCGACCGAACGCGGCTTGAATAGTGATTCCAAGCTTGTCAACTGTCTATCTCCTCTCGTCGCGCTCGCCCTGAAGGTTGTTTTGCTGGCTCGCGTACGTATACATAATACACCATCAGTTATTGTGGCAGACACTATGGGTGGTGGTAATTGTCGATATTCAACCCTTGTCTAGGGACAATTGTCACCTTCGCCTGCTGCTATGTCCTTATTATATCAGTTTAAAAGCTTCTCGCGCACCGCGTATGCCGCCGCTTCAGCCCGGTTATTCATTTTTAGTTTCGCCAATATAGCACTCACATAATTACGCACTGTCTTTTCGCTTAGGCCTAATGTATGCGCTATTTCCTTATTTGTTTTCCCATTGGCAATCATAACCAGTATATGCCGTTGCCGCTCGCTAAGATTGTTCGGTTTATCATACGTTGCTGCCTTACCACTACGTATGCGTTGTAGCAGGCGATTACTAAAATCGATGTCTACCGATAAACCGCCGGCAGCTACCTTACGGATAGATTGCACTAATTGCTTTCCAGACACATCCTTTGGTACTAGACCGCTAGCACCAGCCAATAACGATGCCGCCTGGGCTTCGTCGTTATTATTATTGGTGAGCATCATCACACGCACTTTCGGATACTTGTTACGAATGGTGCGACACACATCAATGGCATCGCCCCCGGGTAACTGGGTATCCATAATAACAACGTCAGGAAGTAACTGCTCCGCCAATTGTAATACTTCTGTGGTTGTTGCTACTTCTCCACAACAAGTTAAACCAGCTGCTTCAGCAAAGATACTACGCAGGCCAGCACGTAGCATCTCATGCTCATCAGCAATTAAGATGCTGATATTTCTCTTCATTACGGACCCTCCTTGGTGTTTAGTAATAAATGAACTCCTCCACATCGTACTTAGTTAAGCGCGGACCACCGGAAGTAAAAGGTTGAACTGCCTGGCGCAATAACTGCTCTTGCTCCCGCAATTGCACAGGGTGCAAAAGGTTGACATGGTTTCTAGCAGCCCATGCAGCATACGCGCTGGTAGGGCTAGGTTTTAATGCAGAAAAGAAAACCGTATCCTCATTGTCGAGAGGCATGTTGGCTAGTAACTCGGCGGTGGCCTGAACATGCTCATGCGAATATAAGTTGCCACCGGCACCCAAAAGAAATATTGGCCCTAAAGCCACACCACCAGCTTTAATGGCCTGTGCTAACTCTAATAATTGCGCAGTCTCAGCTGGTTTCCCCAAGATGCGCAATACCGTGGAGCTTCCTGATTCTACACCTAAGTATATACGACTTAAGCCTAGTCGCGCCAGGGCAGCAAAATCGGCTGGTTGGCATGGCCCTTTGCTAAAATTATCCATAAACGCATAAATTGGCAAGGCTGGTTGCGCTTTAGCCATCTCGCTGAAGGCAGCAAGCAAAAAAGGTATAGGCAAATTCAAAGCGCTGGCTGCTCCTAAAAATATGCTGCGGCGACGGTTTATGGCTGGGCCCAACATGATTTTTACTTGCTCAATGTGCTGGGTGAACTCGGGTAATGCCTTTACGCGAAAAGGTCGCCCTTTGTAAAATGAGCAAAAGCTACAGCGGTTCCACTGGCAGCCTTGGGTTAATTGTAACACCATTGCACCATATTGATCGGGCGGTAAAATGCCTACGGGGCTATAAATGCGGGCGTACGCTAGTGCCCTTTCTTGCATGGGGCCAATGCCATTGGTGATAAGTTGAGCTACCACTGGTTGCCAAGCTGCTGGTAAACGGTGAGCTAACTGGACAAATAACTGCGTGGCCCGATTAACTGCTTCAGCAGCCATTAATAAGCCCTGCTCAGGTGGTATTGTTCGACGGCAAGCAACTATCCCTGGTTCACGCAACGTTTTTACCAAGGCACTGCCATCTAAACCCCATCGAACCATTTGCTGATTCCAAGCAGCACGCACTAAGCATCCGCTTAAATCAAAGGAGTAAGAATCGTATGCTCCTGTTTCAACACTGCATAAAGTAGGCGTGACTCGCCAGGTAGGTTGAGCAATATCATTCATGGCAATGCCATTATAAACCAATGCCGCTTATGATTCCACGTAACACTTCTGCTGAGTTTCGTAAACCAGCCAGCTCAGTTTGGTTCAGTGGCAGCTCTATTACTCGATCAATGCCCGAGCGGCTAATTACACAAGGTACACCCAAACAAATACCGCTGATACCGTGAAAGTCATTTAGCAAAGTCGAGACGGACATAACTGAATGCTCGTCCCGCAAAATTGCCTCTACTATTCGCTGTAACCCTGCGGCGATGGCGTAGTATGTAGCACCTTTTTTCTCGATAATATGATAAGCAGCATCACGAACATCGGCGAAAATCTGATCTCGTTGAGCGGCATACGGGCAACCAGAAAGTTGAGCAAACTCCTCAATATGCATACCGCCAACGCTAACCAAACTCCACACTGGTATTTCGCTATCGCCATGCTCACCAATTATATAAGCGTGCACAGAGCGAGCATCCACATTAGCACAACGCCCCAGCAAATAACGGAAACGAGCGGTATCAATAATGGTGCCTGAACCAAGAACCCTATTACTGGGCAAACCCGATATTTTTATAGTGACATAGGTAAGAATGTCTACCGGGTTAGTGGCTACCAAGATGATACCTTTTGGGTTGTACTTCATGATTTCGCCAATTATAGAGCGGAAGATGCCAGTGTTCTTATGCGCTAGGTCTATGCGCGTCTCACCGGGTTTTTGGTTGGCACCAGCGGCAATTACAATCACATCGGCACTAGCGGTATCAGCATAGGTACCAGCCCATATGCGCATTGGTTTGGCAAAGGCCTGACTGTGGTTAAGATCCATAGCATCGCCTTCTGCTTTATCACGGCTAATATCAATAAGAACTAGTTCCGATGCTACGCCGCTTAACATGAGCGTGTAAGCAAAAGTAGATCCAACCAAACCCACACCCACTACAGCAACCCGTATACCCTCATTAATTGGTTCCATACTGGCCTCCCTCCTAACGCCTTAGGTTAATGTTTCCTTATTCATGCGTATTAGACACTGGCAACGATCAATGGTGCCAGCCAGCTAACCAGGCGACTAGCCAGACCACCCACACCAACAGCAATAATGAGGCTGCCGACAAAAATAGCTGCTGCTTCCCGCCAGCCTCGTTCCTTCCACATCACAAGCATTGAGGCAACGCATGGTACAAATAACGTAATGGTAATGGAAGCTGTCAGCTTCTGTGTTGCACTCATAGGCAAGGCGTACAAGCCAGCAGCACCAAAATCACGACGCACCAATCCCATCACAAATGCTTGGGCAGAAGAGGCGGGTAGCTGTAACCAGTGTACGGTGATGGGGGCTAACGCCTGCTGTATGGTGAGTAACACACCACTCTCCTGCATAACCGCTACTAAAACCACACCGCCTGCGAAAATGGGGGCTGCTTCCCATAAAAAGCCGTATACTCGAGCCGATGTTTTCTTGACAATGTTACCCAGACCCGGAAAGCGTAACGGCGGTAAATCAAGGAGTAAGTCGCTGGAACAACCGGGCAGTATCTTATTTAACAGCGTACCTACTAACCCATAAACAAAAAGAATTACCAAAACATAGGTTAGTAATGCTCGAACACCCAAAGGCGTGACCAATGAGGCAATGACACCTAGCTGCGCTGAACAGGGTATAGCAATACCTAGTAAAGCTAGCGCAATTGTGCGCTCGCGCCGCGAAGAGAGCACCCGTGTAGTAAGTGTAGCCATGGTAACACAGCCTAACCCAAGTATCATGGGGATAACAGCTCGACCATTCAACCCTATTTTATTAAGAATTCGATCAGTAAGGAAGGCTATGCGCGGTAGGTAGCCGGAGTCTTCTAAAAAGGAGAGCGCTAGGTAAAAACCGGTTACCAGCGGCAAGAGTAATCCGATTAAGTAAGTGACTGTCATAGTTAATAAGCCAAAATCACCCACTAATAAACGGTAAGCAAAGGTTTGTTCTCCTAATAATGGTGCAGCCAAGTGACGCATAAATGGCTCGTAATAGCCGCTCATCAGAGTCCCTTCGGTGTAATCTACCACTATTTGCGCCACTACCACACCCATTAACCAATATAGGGCGTATAGCACCCCTGCTAGAATAGGTAGACCCAACAGCGGATGGGCTGACCACTCACCAAGTGCTTGACCAAAACTACGCCGAACTGTACCTGCTACTGCCTTTGCCGCTAGTTTATCGGCTCGTCTTCTCCTGGCCGTATATATTGCTGAGCGGAAGTTTCCTGCCGTAAGGCCAATGCGAGCAGCTACTTCGGCATCGCCTTCGGCAATCAGCAGTAGCTCAGCCTGGCTAGGGCGCAACCCCAGCATTTTTGCTTGCGCACGCACCTCAGCGATGGCTTTCAGCGCCACCATGCTCGCTTGCCCCGGACGAGCTGAAGTGAGCGCCACCTTTAAAGCTGGTAGCCCCTGGCCAGTAATGGCCACCACAGGTACCACAGGCACCCCCACCCTTTTTTGCAGAGCATCCGCCTCTACCTGTAACCCCAACCGCTCAACTTCATCCATCATGTTGAGCACCACCACCATTGGCACACCTAAATCGGCTAACTGAAGCGTGAGGAATAAATCCCGTTCCAACGTGGTGGCATTCACCACGTTAATTACCAGATCAGCTTGAAATACACTATCGCGGGTGATTCGTTCTTCATCGCTATAACTGCTTAAACCGTAAACTCCCGGAGTATCAATGAGTGTTTTACCTAACCAACTACCACGGCTGATATCTACTGTGGTACCAGGGAAATTCGATACATTCACGTACATGCCGGTCATGCGGTTAAATAATACTGATTTACCGCAGTTTGGATTGCCAACCAAAACGATGGCGTCCCCAGTGGTGAGCGAACCGCTTACCATTGATCCTACCTCCTTTCGCTGAGCTTTGCACAGCTAACCCACACAGCTCAACGCGAATACACAATGCTAGGCCGTGACCAATGGCAATATCAGTGCGGCCATGCCGAACCAATACCGGTCCGTGGTTTATAACAGTAATGCAGTAGACTAGCGAACCTTCGCTAATTCCCAAGCGTAGCAATTGCTCCCGCTGTACGCTGCCTTCTATGTTTGTTACCCGGTACAAGCTACCAGCGCGAGCTTCCGCAAGAGAAGAAATAGTCGGCGTAGTATTCATAGTTGTCCTCTTTCCCATCTACAAAGGCGGGTCAGCGGCCATTGATAGTGATTATCATTACATTCAATTCTAATACGTGGATGGCCTGCCTGTAAATAGTAATTATGCAGCTTTGCCTGAGCTAAGCACGGTTAGTATCCTTGTATAAGCAGGACTTACCACTTATAAAAGGGAACTGACCCTGATCATGACGAATAGTGAACCGAAAAGAGGGGGTTGCGTATGAAGCTATTGCAAAGCACATTAGCTATCTCTCTGGCGTTACTGTTTTTAATTAACTCGGCCAGTATCGTCAGTGCTACAAGTGATAATTTGCCGCTGGCCGATGCGCCTGCAGAAAGCTTTACCGACAACCAACAATCTAACAGCAGTGGACCTGTGTTAAAAATTGGCAAGGATGTAACTATACCCGCTGGGACACAGCATACGGGTAATATTGTCGCCTTTGGCGGCCATGTGACCATTGATGGCCAGTTAAACGGGAATATCATGGCTATTGGTGGCACCGTCAAGGTTAGTGGAGAAGTGATCAATAACATCACTGTTATAGGTGGGCTGTTATTTTTACATAGTGGTGCTCGTGTAGAGGGGAATGTGACCGCTGTTGGCGGCGGACTCGAAAGAGAAGATGGCGTGCAACTACAAGGTGATGTAAACAACATCAGCTTATCGCGTGGGCTGCGGGTTCCCCGCCTTTCACCCTTTAGGCCACGCTCGTACCCAGCATACTTTTTTTACTTGCTTAGCTTATACCTCTCTGTGCTTATTATTAGCCGCTTCTTCCCTAAACAGTTGTTAAGCGTGGAAAATAGCATACAAAGTAGATTTTGGCGTAGCACCAGCATAGGATTAATGGCTTTAATATTAATGTTACCAATTTCTGCAGGGTTAATTGTAGCAGCCGCCGGCCTGCCGTTAGCCTTCTTATACTGGTTGATAATGGGCTGGGCAACGGTATTGGGGTATGCCGGCGTGACCCGTACTTTGGGGCGTTGGCTATGCTGCAGATGTAGGCTACCGGGTGGACAACTATGGCTTGCCGCTTTTATAGGCGTATTGGTGTTAGGTATATTACGGGCAGTACCCTGGTTGGGGCCAGTAACTGCTTTCATAGTGCTAATATGTGGATTGGGCGCAGCTATACGTACTCACCTGGGTTCTGTCTCTGCCTGAGGTGGGTCTATACCTACCTTAATTAACTGTGGCTTCGCTTCGTATAAATTGTGCGATACCTCGTAGCGTTGTACGCGGCCATCGGCATAACGCAACTCCTTTTTTACAATCACCTTTTTCCCTGATTGCCCTTCCTGCACCACTACCTGTTCATCCGGTAGTAGCTCTGGGTCGGTTTCCATGTGTATAGGCATGGGAATTTCGGTAATATCGCTGAACAACACCACTTCGTATGGTAGCGACTGCTTGCCGTACAAACTAATGGTGAGTTGATTTTCAGACACAAAGGTGCGAATAACCAAGGGGTATTTCAGTGAATTACGAAACCGAAAATCCATATGCTCGTAGCTGACTGTGGCATCGCGTCCAATATCTATATACGTGGAAGGCGTAGAGTGTTTGTACCTTTCCACCACCTTAAGATCGGCCAAAAGCACTGCATTGTACAAGGTAGAAGAGACCTGGCATACTCCACCCCCTACCCCGCTAACCAAATCGCCACCCACTAATTCCGGTGCCTCTAGGTAGCCGTTTGCTCCCTCACGGGCACCTACCGTTTGATTAAATGAAAAGATAGCACCCGGTGGTATTATTGTACCATCTAGCGCTGCTGCTGCTAAACGTATATTAGCTACCCGATTTGCCAATTGAGGATTAAAAACCGTGCTAAAACGACTTATGCGCACCGAAGCTTCCGTTTTTTCCACCATTTCGGCGTCAATTTGCGGCTTTATTGGTTGCAAAACCAGTTGGGCATCGCTAACCAAAGCCAAAAAGCCAGCATGCAATTGGTTAGCAGAGGCTGTTACATCAAGGCGTTGACCGAGCTTCTCTGGGATAACTTGGCCAGTAACAAGATCCCGATAAGCATTATGCGCTGGTTGGTATAAGGAGGGTACAATGCCCTCTAGCCAGCGGTGTAACTTGGCATCAGGCATTTGATCTTTTAGCAGAACTACGCCTTTGGTGCGTGCTTGCCAGCGTTCTGACCAGCGTTGTTGTAAGGCACCTCTTCTACCGATAGAAAGCGCTTCTTGCACAATTTGCTCTACATCCAGCTTGGGCATGACCTCCGCTGAAATTGTCCAGCTTTGTTTGGGGCCATGCACACGCATAATGTGTGTGGTGCGTTGTTGTACCCAGCGCTGCACCATCCAACGCGCCGCCTCATCTCTAATGCTCCCTAACGGTTGTCCGGGGAGTGATACACCTGCTATTACGCGTTCTCCTTTACCGGTAAACAACTGGCTAGTAGCATTATAAAAGCCTAGTGCCATGCCTACTACCAATGATAAAATAATAAACCGTCTGGCCAATTTGTATACGTTACCAAAGGATGTCGGTGTTGACCGCATCTAATTCAACCCTTCTACTGATCAATCACCACTCCATTGGCGGAATTTAATCTTCCGGGGGATTAGCAACGCCCTGCTTAGGTTGGGTGGCCACATAGAAAATGAGTTGCCCTAAACCAATAGCTAAGGGGACTAACCCCCCCAACAACAATGGTCCTCGATCTATGAAACCTAAGCCTATAAGCAGCGCTACCCCTATTAAAGTTGTAGTGGTTCCAGAATACAGCATCCGCTGCCTGTTGCCAACTACGCCAACAGTATAAGCATCTTTTACCTCTTGGCTAGTTAGGTCACTAGGATCCATGCCTTTTTCAATCATGGCCATGCGCTGTTCATGAATCATACGCCAGTAATGATATCTATAAGTAAGAATAACCCCTACAAGTACTACCGGCATTATTATGGCAACAATAGGAATCAGGATCCCCATAACAACATCTCCCTTATATATTTAATATATCTTGATGCTACCCATATTGGCTTTCAACGTAAGCTGCCCTTGAACACTGCCAACACCCAGCTTACCATGGGCGGACTGTTTATCGATATTTCCCGTAAAGGTGAAGCTGTTTTCGATATTGCCCATGCTACAATTAGCATGTAGTTGCAATGCTGGTTGATCGGGATTCAATTTCAAATTTATAGAGCCCATGCTGGCAGTAATATCGTTCTCCTTACCTAATTGCCCCTTAAACTCAACCGCTCCCATGCTAGCCAGTACGTACAACCGATCAGTAATGAACACATCGCGCAAAATCACCTTGCCCATACCAGCATCAACGCTTATATTGCCTTGCACATTAATGACGTTCACCTTGCCCATTCTAGCATTAATGTCGGTTGCAGTCTGTAACCCATCGACAGTGACCGAACCCAAATTAGCCTTCACTTCAACCGCTGCCTGAGCGGGTACTAACACCTCCAGGTTAGCGTGGGGTGTACGGTTTACTATTAAGTCGGGATGTTCAACTACAATATGTGTGCCTGTCGGCGTTTGATCAACATTCACTTTTATTTTTGCGAGTAGTTCTGTAGCCTGTTCATTATTTAAACCATACCCATGCCTTACCACTCGCACTCCGTAATCACTATGGTTATTTACAGCCCGTACCGTCACTTTACCACAGTCGTTATCAATGAAAACCTTATCTATGGATTGTAATGGTACGAACTCCTCCAATACCGCCTCATACCCTCCAAGCCAGCCCCAACCAACAGGAGAGTTTATACCACTGCTTACAAAGGCTATGGAAAATAACACCGTTAATTCTGCAGCCACCAGCAGTGTTAAAACTAATAATCGTTTGCCGCGCATGGTTATACACCTCCTCACTTCCATCACCCAGAAATGTCCAGTGATGGTATAATAATACCTGGATTGATGAGCAGGTGCAAATTCAGTCCATATTTCGTCAAAGGAGGTAATCGCGTGTATCTGACCTTACGGAAGTTAGTTGGCCTAACATCTTGTATTTTAGGGTTTTGCCTCGTCTTTTCTGGTATGGTTATGGCGAATGCTCCTCTTCTCACAATATATGACGCCTTCAAACTCGCTGAAAGTAACAGCGTTTCATTGCAAATAGCTAAACTCAAATATGAAAATGAAGAGACCGCCTGGAAGAAAGTGCAGTTTGGAACATACACCCCTCTACAGCAGCGCAGCTTTCAACTAACATGGCAAAAGGCACAAACCGTCTATCAAGATGCCCGTATGAACCTAGTTAATACTGTGATAGATAGTTACACCAGCGTGCAAATTGCCAAACTGGATTGTGAAATCAAAGGGTTATCGGCCGCGGAAGCAAAGCGTAATTTGGCTAAGCAACAGATTTTAGCGGAAAAAGGTTCGGTTGGCCCTGCCGAGGTACTGCAAGCGCAGATGTCGCTCATGCAGGCTGAAAACGCCCTGGAGCGAGCGAACGATGCCCTCATTGCCGCTACCCGCTCCCTTCAGCGCTTACTGGGCGTGGAAACCCTGCCTCAGCTTTGCGCCGACTGGCCCTTGAAGACGCCAGATATAGCAATTACCCTTGAAGAAACTATTGCCGCTGGCATGGCTAGCTCTTCCACCATTAAAGATCTGGAGAATGCTCTCTATTTACAACAGATAGCCCGCGCACAAGATATAGCTACTGGCCTGGCGCCGTTGGATGATATTCGTTCAAGCAATGATTTGCGTTTGGCCGAGCTGGCTTTATTGGAAGCCAAAGAAAACCGGATAGATTCAATCACCACACAGTTCAACAGCCTTGTGCAATTGCAAAAGAGTTTAGCTTTACAACAGACCAGTTTCACGCTGGCCCAAAAGCAGTATGACATTGCATGCCAACAGGTTGAAGCGGGTATTAAAACAACCTTCGATTTAGCTAAGGATGAAATAACCTTTTTACAGGCACAACAAAGCTTATGGTCAGCGCAAAAATCGTATATTATGGCTTGGCTTTCTTTTAAGCAATTATTAGGCCAGCAAACTGACCTGAGCGAGGTTGTGCAACATGATTAAAACCCGGGCGTTATTAGTGGCTTCGCTGGTTGCTTTAACTAGCTTTCCGGTTATTGCTGCCAGCCAAGAGCTTACTTTATCAGAAGCACTGCAAGCCGCTCAGGAACATCACCCTACCATTGTTGCCAGTCGGCTGGCACAAGAGAACGCTCAGCGTAACCTCAGCATGACAGCAAGCGCTTATGGGCTGCATGTGAACATAGATGGTCGGCCTTTGCTTGGTACCGGAGTGCAGATGGAGAAATCTGTTCCTACTAATTATACAAAAGGCGATTTGCGGTTAAACGCCAGCTTAAGTACGCCTTGGGGTCTTTCGAGTACCGCCGTGCTCACGCATTCTTATAAACTGGATAATGCCGCTAACACCTCACTCTCCATATCGGCAAATGCTCCACTCGATGCCGCTTCTGTTATGTACAACTCCGCCCGCCTGGCCATGGGCGGGCAAACACAAGCGTATGCCAAGGCTGTATGGGATTGCCAACAGCAAGAACGTCAGGTGGTAATAAATACGCTACGCACCTACTGGCAGCTGGAGTTAGATGCCGCCCGTTTGGAGCTTAGCCGAGCTGAAGTAGCTGCTAAAGCAGAGGAGTATCAACAGGTATGTAACAAAGCTGCCAATGGAGGAGCTACTGATACCGATCTACTAAGTGCACTGATAGAGTTGCGCCAAGTTGAAGCTAGCTTACACAAACTGGAAGTTAGCTACTAT
>CAYMKM010000041.1:0-1503 GCA_964390985.1 uncultured Clostridia bacterium
GGCACCCGCCGCTGTATCTGGCATGTACCGTACCACCCGCTACTCTTTATCGACAGCTGAAAAAGTTATGTCCTTACTGACACAATTTCGTCTTGCTGCTAACAGGGACGGGACGTTAACCTTAACGCCTCCAGCGGTCTATGGCCAGCCCCCCACTACATGGGTACCCATAACTACGAATTCGCAACTATACCGCGATACAGCCAGCGATGATACTATGACCTTTGCTGAAAAAGGCGGCATGTACATTGGTGCATTTGCCTTCGCCAAAGTACCTTTTTATGAGACGCCAACTTTTACCATCATTTTATTGACCCTTGTTACCTTGGTGTTTTTGTGGGTCATGCTAGCTTGGCTATTTAGGCGTAGAGTAAGTGGCCTAGCTGCCGCAGTTGGGTTAGTGAATATAGTTGCCATTGTGGTCATTTTTGCTATGATGTTGCTCACACCACCTTGGATACTAGCCACCGCTGTGCCGCCCATCCTATTTATAGCACTTGCCTTGCCACTGGTGGGTATCGCCATGACACTGGCCTTGATATGGCAAATTATCAAGCGTATGGCTAGGGCGAATAAGTGGGAGAACTGGAGCTTCTCTCGCCGCATTACACCCCGGGGTTTCACTACAAACGTCCTTCCCTGGCTATGTGTCGCTGCCGATGTAGCCTTCGTATGGTTTTTATACACTTGGAACCTACTTGGCTGGAAATTCTAACAACGGAACGTAGTATAATGTAAGTGACCGCAACTGAAGGAGGTTACCGCACATGGCCGTGAAATGTCCGAATTGCGCTACCTTCAATGTCACTCAGGCGGAATCGTGCAAAAAGTGTGGGACCAGCTTGGTTATTAGACGGGAGCCTTTGCCAACAGCCCCGGCTAAAAAACCATTGCTGCAGCGTTTGCTTAAACGCAAATAAAGCAAAGCGCTATCCCTCTCTTGCTGAATAAATCGGCGCCAGCCACCTAAGACTGATAGTAGAAGAATGGTGGATGGAGGCGACTGATGATCAGCAAGCAACACGCCCGGCAACGGCAGCAAAATATCCGACAAGCCATGGTCGAAATAGCCAAACGGCCGGGGATGTCTTCTACAGCCCGCCAACGCGGACTGCACTCGCTGGCGAAGGCGTATAAACGCGCCCTTCTAGCGGAGGAGCGCTGATGGCCAACCGTTTTAGTTTCCGACGCAGTGGGCCGTGGCTGCTTATTCTACTGCTTATATTAGGTTTAGCTGGTAGCGGCGCCATTCAACTCTTTGTACCCGCAAACAAAGATAAAATGCAGATGCAAGCGGTAGTGCATGAGTTTATGCAATCCCGTTTGAGCAGAGATGATGCTCGGGTACGCACCTTCCTTACCCAGGATATGCATGCCCATTATATTGCCACCGGTCAGCCCGATTTACTTGGTGGGGTTGATCCGCACTACGAGCGTTACCGCATTATCAGCCAAAACAAACTACCCGATAACACATGGTTGGTTAAGGTGCGCATCACCCAA
>CAYMKM010000041.1:1603-12954 GCA_964390985.1 uncultured Clostridia bacterium
CTACTAATGCTTCATCATGAAACAGCACACCCTTGCCCACCTTAACCAGTTGCCCCTGCTCAATCAAGGCGTTGATAAGCTCAATATCGTAACCGCTAGCTACCAACTCATCTACATTTGGAGGAGTGAAACGCTGTGAGCTCATTACCGCCAGTAACTGTTGAATAGCCGTTCTTTGCTCAGCGCTAAACTGCAGTGTAAATTGGGGAAGGCGTAGCCACGCCCTCTGGGCTATTAGCTGACCCTCTTGTACTAAGCGGTTGATTACCTCGTCGAATAATCGGATTGGCATACTCATGCTACTGCGCAAAGTCTCCCGACTAAGACCATTACGCAACGGATATTGATCGTGATAAGTGCGCACCTGTGCTTTGATCCGGGCTATTAAAGCCTGCCAAGCTTCGGGTGCCAGCGCGTATCCGGGCAAACGCATTATTTCGCCTTTTTGCTGCAAATAACCTAACTCGGTTTGCAGCAAAGGTAGGGCCAACGGCGCGGAATAAACAAGCTCTTCATCAGCTATCCAACCTTGCTCTTGCAAAACAATCTTGATTAATTCTCGCTGGTTAGCAACCGCACGCGCCGGCAAGGTAGATAAATCGAGCCGACGCAGGGGCCTTGCTGTGCTTGCCAGCACTTTATATGCACCAGGTGCACTGCGAGGCAAGCGGAAATCACTGCCGCGCACCCGCTGGGCCTGGGCATCTAACACCTTACCCCCACCTATTGTTATCTGCCGGGTGATATCGCGTAGAACAAAACGATCGTGAAAATCAATAGCCGCCGGCCTAGCCAAGCGCAACTGGGCGAAGCCACTTTGACCAGGTTGCAGTTCACTACTACCTAGTAACCGGGCCTGCACTGGGATTTCGGCAGAACCAATATGTAATTGCAGGTTGCTGTTCTCTGGTAAGGTAAAAGTTAAATGTGGTAATAAACGCATCTCCACATTAATAACATCGTTTGCCCGCCACTGCCCCAGGCCGGTTAGAGCATCACCCCGGTATATTTGCGCCATGTCAACTCCTGCTAAGTTCACTGCCACCCGTGTGCCAGGTAGAGCCTGTGTCACGGCACATTGGTGGGTTTGCAAACCGCGGATGCGCGCCGATACGCCGCTGGGCATCAGTTGTACTACCTGCTCTAGGTTGAGTACCCCCTGCTCCAATGTTCCCGTTATTACCGTACCGGCACCCCGTATGGTGAACACTCTATCGATCCATAAACGAGGCCGCTGATTATCCGCAGCTGGTGGTACCTGCGTCAATACAGTATCTAACCGCTGTGTTAGGTAGGCCAATCCCTCGCCGCTAATGGCGGAAACAGGTATAATTTCCGCATCAGCTAAAGACGTGCCCGCTAGCTTTTCCCCTACCTCTGCACTCACCATCTCCAACCACTCTGCTTCAACTAAATCTTTTTTGGTGAGAATTACAAAACCCCGATCAATACCGAGCAGGTCGATAATATCCATATGCTCCTGCGATTGGGGCATCCAACTCTCCGTAGCCGCCACCACAAATAAAACGAGAGAGATACCACCCACACCAGCTAACATATTGCGGATAAAGCGATGATGGCCAGGTACATCAATAATGCCTGTCGTTAACCCTGAGGGTAGGGTTAACCAAGCAAAACCTAAGTCGATGGTCATTCCCCGCTCTTTTTCCTCTTGGAGACGGTCGGGATTCATCCCGGTTAACGCCTTGATCAATGCACTTTTGCCATGATCTATGTGCCCCGCCGTCCCTATTACATGCATGTTGCATCCTCCCTGCCAGCGTTGCCAGGTAGCACACCCCCTACCCGCTCACCCGGGGATGTGGCCAATACCTGATCAAGTGCCTTAAAGAGAACTTCATCGTCGGTTGCCGCTACGGTGCGTAAATCAATTAGTAGTTGTTCATCCTCTATGCGGGTAATCACTGGTGGTGTATACCAACGTAGCATAGCCATTAATCGCTCGGGTGCCCGCTCGTTTTTCCCGGTTAAAGATAATAGCATGGTGGGTAGTGTCTCACCTGGTAATGAGCCACCCCCTATAGGCGAAAGCCCCGGTATCACCCGCACCTGCCAGTGAGCATCGATGGGCCATTTCGTTATCAGCCTCTCGGCCAACGCTCGCGCACGCTCGGCAATATGCTCCACGGGCAACGAGCACATCTGCCATAAAGGAATGGCCTGTTCTTTTTGGCGCAAATAATGCATTAAAGTGGCTTGTAATGCTGCCATAGTTAACTTACCTACGCGTAATGCCCGTGCCAGCGGATGTTGACGGCAACGTTGCACCAACTCCTGCCGACCTAATATTATGCCTGCCTGTGGCCCACCTAACAGCTTATCGCCACTGCAGGTCACAATATCTGCTCCACTAGCCAGGCTCTCTTGTATGGTTGGTTCATGAGTCAAACCGTATTTTTCCGTAGGTATTAATACGCCACTACCTAAATCCTCTATGAATAAAAGACCGTGTTGATGTGCTAGCGTGGCCAATTCTGACGTCGAGGGTGATCCGGTAAAACCTATTACTTTGTAGTTACTGGTATGCACTTTGAGTATGGCGGCTGTGTTGGGTGTAATTGCAGTGGCATAATCGCTAAGATGCGTTTTATTAGTGGTGCCAACCTCATGCAAATGGCAACCGCTTTGAGCCATCACCTCGGGAATGCGAAAAGAGCCGCCAATCTCTATCATTTGCCCGCGGGAAAGCAATACACTGCTTCCGGCTGCCAAAGCTGTCAGTGCCAACAATATTGCGGCAGCGCCATTGTTTACAACCAGAGCGGCCTGGGCACCAGTTAACAATTGCAACATCCACTCGCCATAGCCATGGCGAGCACCACGTACCCCACTTTGTAAATCGAGTTCCAAATTACTATACTCGCCAGCTACCTGCGTTAGTGTTGCCACTGCTTGAACACTGAGCGGAGCACGCCCCAGGTTGGTATGTAGCAATACGCCACTAGCGTTAATAACCCGTTGTAACTGACTTCGTTGCATACAGGATAGACGATCGATTATCAGCTGACCCCAAGCATCATCAGCCAGGGGTTCAGCCCCTTTGGCCAGCTGTTCACGTTGCTGGGCTAAACAAGCCCGTATAGCGGCCACTACCATTGGCCGCGGCAACTGCGATTGCCAACCGCGAATGAGGGGGTGTTGTAATAGCTCATCGACTGCCGGCAGCTTCCGCATCTTTATAGGATCCATTAGGCCACCTCCGGCAATGATAATTATGCTATTACCCTTTCACCACTGCTAATGCACTCATTTTGCGTAGTGACTTGATAAGATCTAGTTCCTGATTGATCACTTTATCAATATCTTTGTATGCCCACCGTGCCTCTTCAGAAACATCTTTATGCACACGTTTGCCAAACACAATACCTTGCGCTTTTAAATCTTCAATAGTCTTTTGAATGGGGATTTGCCGCATAGCCTCTTTGCGCCCCATGCGCCGACCGGCACCATGCGACGAAGAACGAAACGATAACGCGTTTCCTAATCCCTCTACAATGTATGATGATGAACCCATTGCACCAGGAATAATCCCAAGCTCACCCAACCGTGCGCTAATAGCACCTTTGCGATGAACCCATACATTTTGCCCAAAGTGATGCTCCAACGCAGCATAGTTGTGATGTGCGTTCACTTCATCGGAAAATGTTATATTAGGAAATATACTCGCCAAAGCATTTTTCACAACTACCATCATCTGCGCCCTGTTTTCTTGGGCGAATTCTAAGGCTAAATTCATCCAGACTATATAATCTTGCCCTTCTGGCGCATCCGTCGGCAGATAAGCCAAATCCCACTCCGCTGGTACGGGTGAACCCCATTTTTTATTCAATGTCTTAGCCAGTCTATTAAAGGCGTTGGCAATCTTGAACCCAAAATTGCGTGAACCAGAGTGCAGCATAATGCATACCATACCCTCATTGTCACGTTGAATTTCAATGAAGTGATTCCCGCCGCCCAACGTGCCTACTTGATACCGACCATCATCTAACTCTTTCTCTAGCTCTTTATTAATCGGTGTGTTACTCCACCTTTGGCCCAGTGACTCCAGCACCTGGCACTTTTGTGGATTTTTATGATGCTTAAAGCCGGTTGGTATATTCCGCATAATAGTACCCACAATACTCTGCAGATCAGTTTTTGAAACTTGACTGACGTGAAGGTTCGAACGCAAAAAGCCCATACCACAACCAATATCAACACCTACAGCGTTTGGTATTATTGCCTCTTTTGTAGCGAAAACACAACCAATAGGTACACCATACCCGTGATGGCAATCTGGCATAAGGGCAATATGTTTATATGCAAAAGGCAAATTAGATACATTCTTAGCCTGTTCTAATACACCTGGCTCGAGATCATGCTCACTATCCAGCCAAACCTTTATTGGCAATCCTCCAGCTGATATTTCAAACATTGGCTACCTCCCTGCTATTAGCTTAGCCGCCTTTAATTGCTTCCCTTCCCTATTTATTGTGATCATCTATAGGCCGCGTTTTTCCAAAGCAGTGGCTAGTGCTGCCGCCGCTACCGCCTTTATTAAGTCGGGGATAATAAAAGGTACCACCCCAACGGCCACTGCCTTAGTGAAGCTCAAATTGAGCACAGTAGCTAGACGAGTTACCCCGCAAAGGTGAATAATAGCTAAACCCAACACTGTTGCACATATATAGCCGCCTAAACGTAAAAATGACAATGAACTCCACCGCCGCACCAGTTGTGCGCAAAAACCAACCAACCATGCTGCCAGCACAAAGCCAAGCAAGTAGCCGCCAGTAGGCCCAAACAGCACGCCAGCACCAGCCATGCCACGTGAGAACACCGGTAAACCTGCTATACCCATAGCAATGTATACTACTTGGCTCATCAACCCATAACGAGCACCTAAAATTAAACCAGCCATCAGTGTGAACATTAACTGCAGGGTGACTGGGACTGGGCTAAAGGGTAACGGCACGCTCAACAGGGCACCAGTAGCAGTAAGGGCGGCGAACAAAGCAGCCCGCACCAGTTTCGTTACAGCTTGGTATATTTCTGGTAAATCGGTCTCTCCTGACATGATCCTACCCCTTCTTATTGTCACCCTACTAATTAGCTTTAGGTGACATTTATGTTAGCATTAAACATCATACCAACCATCACACCAAAAGAACAGACTCATACGGAAGCTTAACGTATTGATACATCGCCAGCGTAAAAGAGGCGTTCTTCACCCGGGGAGATCTGTACACGTAAAGCACCATCGGCGGCGATACCCACAGCCAGGCCACATACCGGCTGCTGACCTACCGCTACCACTTTCACCTGCTGCCCTACTGTGGCGGATAACTCGCCAGCCTCCTCCAACAGCGGACCTGCACCTACACTGAGTAAACGCTCGTACCACTGCTGCATCTCTTGTAATATAGCGTGTAACAACGGCAAACGCCGCACCTTTGTCCCTGACTCCTGCGACAGTGAAGTGGCCACATTGCGCAATTCGGCTGGCCACTGATTCGCACTTAGGTTCACGTTCACACCAATTCCCACAACCAAGTGATTAAGATGCTCAACCTCAGCACTCATTTCAATGAGAATGCCACACACCTTGCCCCCATGCACAAGCACATCGTTAGGCCACTTCACCATGGCCGGCAAACCAGTAACTTGCCGTATTGCCCGAGCCACCACCGCACCAGCTATTAATGAAAAACACGGCACTTCGGACGGAGCCATTGGTGGTCGCAATAACAATGAAAACCACAACCCGCTCCCCGGCGGTGAAACCCAGTTTCGGCCCCGACGCCCACGCCCAGCTGTCTGCTTATCGGCAACAACACATAAACCAGTTGGCGCCCCTTGCCGAGCCAACTCTTTAGTCAGTTTGTTAGTGGAATCTACTTCTGGCAAGTACACGGAGTATCCGCCCAGCCAACGTTGCCCATCTAGAGAGCTTACCTCCCAGCTATAAGGAGTGTCTGGTGTGGTAACCAGGCAATAACCCTTACGTGGGCTAGCCTCAATGATGTACCCATACGTCCGCAAGGAACTCACATATTTCCATATAGCGTTCCGGCTTAATCCCAAACGCCGACTCAACTGCTCACCCGATACATATCCGCCATCGCTGCGCAAAGCGGCTAATACTTCGCTGCGGCCTTTATCGGCCGCCCTCATTTGCCACATTGGTTGTGCACTCTTCATTTTTTATCCTCGGTTAACCAGCTACGCTGACGAGTAATCTCAATTTCCACGTTTTCAAAGACACCCTTAATAGGTGCCTGTGGTTTACGTACCCTTACGGTTACAGCGTGTAAAAAAGGTTGGCTTTGCAACACCGCACGGGCAATAGCTGCTGCTAGCGCTTCCAGCAGATGATAACGCTCTGCACACACCGCAGCCTCTACCGTTTTATATACCTGCCCATAATTCACCGTATCGCCTAAAACATCGCTAGCACCCGCTTGACTTGTATCAAAGTATAAATCGACATCGACTTCAAATCGCTGACCTAACTCGGCTTCTTGCGGGTATACCCCGTGATAGGCGTAAAAAACCAAGCCCGATAAAGTGACTCGGTCCGTGTTTTCCATGGCGATTCTCCCTCTCAAAAGGCCCGGCATGTGATTGCCGGGCCATACCTTACCTTTTATCTTTATCCGATTGCAGGCTTGGGAGTTTTGGCTTTCTTATCTAGCCCCAAACTTTCCCTAGCTTTCTCTAGCGGGTTGACGCTCGGTGCTGGTGCTGGCTTCTTTGCTTCACTGCTCGGTTCACCAGCCTCAACCACCTCTTCAGTTGGTACCCGCCCTTCACGCATTATGCGCAAGAACGTTTCCTGGTTAACCGTCTCTTTCTCTTTGAGCACTTCCACCAACGCTTGCATGCGATCCCACTGCTCTTTAATGATGCTTATGGCCCGATTGTGCGCATCTTGCACTATTGCGCGTACCTCATTGTCAATTGTCGCCGCTACATCCTCACTGTAGTTGCGTTGACGCGCTATATCGCGGCCTAGAAATATAGTCTCTTCGTGTTGGTGACCATAGGTAATGGGCCCTAACGTCTCGCTCATTCCCCATTCAGTCACCATTTTACGAGCTAAAAGGGTTACTCGCTCCAAATCGTTTTGCGCCCCTGTGGTGATTTCATCACTCTCGTACACCACTTCTTCAGCAGCTCGGCCACCCAGCATAAAGGCGAGTATATCCTTCATTTCCGCTCTGGTTCTTACCATACGCTCTTCTTCTGGCAAGACCATGGTGTAACCGCCAGCCATACCCCGCCCCACAATAGTCACCTTGTGAACAGGATCGGCATTTGGCAAATAGTGCGCTACTACCGCATGACCAGCTTCATGGTAAGCCAAAATTTCCTTATCTTTAGCTGTCATCCGCCGCCGCTTCCGTTCTGGACCCATCACAACTCTATCGACAGCTTCTTCTAACTCACTATGACCAACTACCTTGCGGTTGCGCCGGGCCGCCAAAATAGCGGCTTCATTTAACACGTTTTCCAGATCAGCACCGGAAAAGCCCGGTGTTTGCTTGGCCAACACCTCTAAATCAACATCATCGGCCAGCGGTTTGTTGCGCGCGTGGATCTTTAATATCTCCTTACGCCCGTACAAATCGGGAGTCTCCACTGTGATCTTCCGATCAAACCGACCCGGACGTAACAAAGCTGGATCCAGTACATCTGGCCTGTTTGTAGCTGCCATTACAATAATGCCACTGTTGGCCTCAAAGCCATCCATCTCCACCAGCAACTGGTTGAGTGTTTGCTCACGTTCATCGTGACCGCCACCCAAGCCAGCGCCTCTATGCCGACCAACGGCATCTAACTCATCGATGAACAAAATACACGGGCTACTCTTTTTAGCATTATCAAATAGATCGCGTACCCGCGAAGCACCTACACCAACAAACATCTCTACAAAATCGGAGCCAGAAATGCTAAAGAACGGCACTCCCGCTTCACCCGCTACCGCCCTGGCTAAAAGAGTTTTACCAGTGCCGGGTGGGCCCATTAATAGCACACCTTTGGGAATTTTAGCTCCCAGTTCCACGAATTTTTTCGGTTGTTTTAGGAACTCCACAATTTCAACCAGTTCCTGCTTGGCCTCATCTACGCCAGCCACATCGTCGAAACGCACCTTCGACTTCTCTTCCGAATGCAACTTGGCTCGACTTTTACCAAACGACATAGCGCGGTTATTGCCGCCCTGCATTTGGTTTATAATAAAAAGCCACACCACTACAAAAATAACTATAGTGATTAGGTTAGGTAATAGCACAAGCCATATCGATTGCTTGGGAACCTCCGCTTGGATGGCTACATTCTTAGCTTCCAAGCGATCTGCCAGGTTGGTGGTTCCCGGCGGTACTATAGTGTAGTAAGGCGTTTTGGGTTCCTCATAGGTAGTAATATCTATACGCTGCTCATCGAGCATACGCACACTTTTAATACGTCCTTGCTCTACCATCTGCAAGAACTGAGAATAAGGAACATCCAAATTCCTTTGTGTTCCAGGCGGCTCAGACCACCTGATGACTACCATTACTGCGAGAAGGACTATCAGCGCATAAAGGCTGATGCCCCGCAGGAATCGGCTCAACAGGTGTCCTCCCTTCTAATAGATAACGAATATACGACACGTTATTATAACACATATGATCTATTATCAATAGCTTAGTATCAGTGACTTCAGTTACTTATAACCAATTTTATTTGTAGTAGACGGCTCGAACCGGAATTCACTTTAACTCTTTCTGCCGGCCGCACACCAGCAGCCCAAACAATACCTGCCGCGTCACTCATCACCGGTAACCTTAACCGCCACCGACGAGGAATACCAGCATCGACCAGCATATCTTGCAGTTTTTTAGTTCCAACCAACCCCAAAGGCTGATAACGATCGCCCGCACGCCAGTTGCGCACTTTCAGCGAACCTTGCAGTGAATCATAATCTACATACTCCGACCGACTTTGCGGTTGCCAGGGGCCAACAGCCTCTTCAACTGTTGGTTCTTCCTGCAATTCGCTTTGCGTGGGCATCGTTCCTTCCAGTATCGCCGTAACTATAGCTAGGTCTGTACCTGGTATCGGCGTTACTCCCGGAACACTTAAGGGTACTTCATAATTCGCAGCGACAACCGGAGCACCCAGCCACAAGCCATTTTTCTCCTTGTGGGCCACTAATTCGTTAGGCAATGATAAACTAGCTCCAGTGCGACCTTGAATTACCAGTTCCAGTAGGGCTTCCACATGTTCAAAATCTAACTCCTGCCCGGTAACATTGTTCTGTAAATCCTTATAATACCAGCGCACCAAGCGACGTTGCCAAGCTTTATGCTGTTGAGCTAGGCGGTTTGTGTACAACCACCAACCACCATCTAACCGACAAGCAAATTGGTCAGCTTTATCGGCCAGCAAGCACTCAAACCACTCTTGCTCAGTCTGGGTAGTTTCGGCCAACCTACATAGCGCCTCCACTAGGCGCGGGTTTATACCTGTAAGCAAAGGCACGATATGATGCCTAATTTGATTACGCAGGTAAACATCCTCTTCGTTACTCGGGTCCCGCCGGGGCTCAACGCCCCATAAGCGGCAGTATTGCTCGGTATCTGCCCGGCGGGCATCGAGCAGTGGCCGACGAAGGCGTCCGTTAATGTAGGGAATCCCCGCCAAACCTTGACTACCGGTGCCACGCAACATGCGCAGTAATAAGGTTTCTGCCTGGTCATCTGCAGTATGAGCGGTAGCTATGCAGCATGAACCAGTGACCTTTGCCACCTCTTCCAACAATCGATACCGCTCCCGCCGAGCGGCTACCTGAACAG
Organism: uncultured Clostridia bacterium; assembly: GCA_964390985.1. GTDB lineage: Bacteria > Bacillota > Limnochordia > DTU080 > DTU080 > CAYMKM01. Next base: position 11,443 of record CAYMKM010000041.1, read on the forward strand.
ACTCACCTGGGCTGTGCTTTAAATCCACACTTACCTTTTGCACCACAGCGGGCAGGCCCAGTTTATTAGCCACACTGCAAACAAAGCGGCCTTCATCTGCTGCTTCTGACCGCAGACCGTGATCTACATAAACAGCAGTAAGCTGCAAAGGAAAGCTTTCGCTAAACTCCCGTAACACCCCTAAAAGGGATAGCGAATCAGGGCCGCCCGAACAGGCGACCACTACCGAATCGTTAGGTTTAAACAGCGCATAACGATGCACCGTCGCTGCCACTTTGGCCAGCAATGGCGAAGACAATGAGTTCACTCCCGCACTCCAGCGGTTAATTAGCTGCTTCTATATAGTATACTATCTTATACGATTTGCAGCGGGTACCTGCCTGCGGAATATAGGTAAATCATCCTTGCCGAGCATACCTGCACCAGAGCGAGCATATTGGTTAATGTGGCCATCCCGGGCTATCACTTTAACAACTACAACTGTCATGTCATCTTTTATTGTATCACTTAGTTGGCTTAAATTACTCAAAAGGGAATCTGCCAAACTCGCTGGATCATTGGTATCCTGACGGCGAAGTAACCGGGCAAACCACTCCTCGGTGCGGCCATGCTCTGGAATGGCATCGAGCACTCCATCGGTTACCATTACTAGTATATCATCAGTACGAAGCTGACGGTAGCGAACAGGTACATCAATATGGTTGAGAATGCCAATGGGCAAAGATGCGGTACGTAAAATCTCTACTTCCGGCCCCCGGCGAATAAAGCTTGGCACCGAGCCGGTTTTAAGAAATTCAAGCTCGCCTGTGAACATATCTATAATTGCTAAATCAAGGGTGGAATAAGTCTCTGCTGGTGATCGGTGTAAAAGGATTGAATTGACGGTCTGCACAGCAAAGCGATGGTCAAAACCAGCTTTAAGTAAACGCTGCAGCATGGTAACGGTGGCACTGCTCTCCATGTGAGCCAGGCGGCCCGATCCCATGCCGTCGCTGAGCAACACTGCTACTTTACCTTCAGCGAGTTCTGCTTGGGCACAAGTATCGCCGCTAACGTCGCTATCCCCTTTAGCTAAGGTAGCAGCACGTATAATAACATCCAGCGGACGTTCGGGCGCTAGTTTCACCTGGCAATTACCTAGTGAACCATGACATTGCATTTGCCAGGGGACGTACGACTCTAGCAGGGCTGTAGTCACCGCCTGAGCTGTAAGGCGGGCACATTGCCCATCGCCAGCACACCCATCAACCAGTTGTAAACTTATTTCCGGATGGCTGCCATCTGCGTTTAACACATTTAACTCACTGTAATTAATGCGCCGATGCCGCAATTCATCAGCCACTCGGGCTTCTATTTCATCGGCCAGGCTGGTATCCAAAGGAACCTGACCAGCAAAGCTACGAATAACCTCGGCTACACCTTCAAGTTGACGCGGTAATATATCTTGGTTTACACTGGCTCTTTGTGGTGTAACGCATTGAAATATAGAGGATAACTCGCCAAACACCTGCG
>CAYMKM010000042.1:0-12909 GCA_964390985.1 uncultured Clostridia bacterium
CTTGTATGCGGGTATGCGCGTATGGGTGGAAACACTGGTGGTCTTTGGCACCATATTTGTTCTAGTTTCGTTTACATCACTATGGAAGGTGATTCGCCGTAACACTATTGAAATGATCCGGGCTAGACGTCAACCCAAAGCTGTTCCCAAGTTCTCTAAATGGCGGAGCCTTTTAGGTCTACTATTGGTGGGAGGCGGTTATGCATGGGCTTGCGCATCGCATCCGCAAATTGTGGCATTAGGTATCATTCCAGTTACGTTGATGGTTTCGGTAGGCACCTATTTTGTTTTGCGAGAGGGTAGCATTGCTTTATTTACAAGGTTGCATCGGCGCGAAAAGTATTTTTACCGCCCTGGGCCTTTTCTCACCATTAGCCAGTTGATTTATAAAATACAGGATAATTACCGGGTACTAGCCGCGGCAACCATTTTAATAGCAGTGATTTTAAGTGCCATGGGTACAGTATTTTCTATATACGCTGTAGGCGTTTCGGATTCAACCGATAGGTATCCGCGGGCAATCCAATTGCTACAAATCGGAGAAGCAGATCATGTAGCAGCAGTGGAACAAGTGGATGCGGTGTTGCACAAGCAAGGCCTTACTGATGTAACTTATAGGGATTTCACCACTCTTAAGGCCAGAATAGAAGTTCCCCGCAACAAATCATCTAACATCTTTGCTCTGGCCGTATACATGGTGCCATATTCTTTTTATAACGATATGAGGCGCTCGCAATACCAAATTCCCCAACTGAAACAAGAGAATGACGTAATACTTATTTATCCGCATTTAGCGGGGCTGCATACCACAGCGCAACTAAAGGTTGATGGTCACACCCAACAAGTGGGTTTGGTATACGATGAATCTCAACGAATTTTAAACCCAGGGCCAGAAATTTCAAATGTACTTGTTGTGCCCGATGCCATGCTCGATAAACTAGTGCAAAAGAGTCCAACAGAAAAGCACGTTCATTTCGCACTGTGGGATACAAACGCTTGGCGTAGCCGAAAAGGGCAAATGGCCGTAGGGCAACTACGTCAGCTTTTCCAGTTCAAGGCAAATCCAGTGTTATCTACTACTTGGGAAGTGTATCGTAGTAGTATCAGTTCTGTAGGATTGGCATTGTTTATTGGCTTTTTTGTCTCGCTGGTATTCTTTGCCGCTTCTTGCAGCCTGCTTTACTTTCGGTTGTTTACGGAGATTGACGATGATCGCCAGTATTACCGCCAATTACAGCGAGTCGGCGTAACTACGCTAGAGGTAAAGCGAATAGCATTATGCCAAGCGTTGGTGATCTTTTTCACCCCATTTGTGGGCGGCATAATTCACTCCAGCTTTGCTATGCAGGCTCTTGGTACGTTATTAAATAGAAGAGTGCTGCAATTGGGATGGATGGTAGCCCTGGTTTACCTGGTACTTTATGCCATTTACTTTACCATTGCCTATGCATTTCATTGGCGCACCCTACGTACAGGTCTGATTGAACGGAATGGGATATAGTTATTCGCTAATTTGTGCTAATTGGCTCCAACGAACAATGTGAACAGGCACACGGAACCATTTATTTTTGGAGGGCACTGTTTGCATAGCCACGCGCATGAGGTAGGGGTCAGTTTGAATCCACTCGCCCGCACCTAAATAGGCTAAAACGTGCTCGCCGTTGGGTGTAATGGCTAAATCACCCGGATGAAGGCTGGTGGTAGGTAAATCATTTATTGATGAGGCTTCCATTACTGATTCTGTGAACGATTTATAATGGGTGCCTAACGCTTTAGCTGAACAATCGTACCACCAAATAGTAAATGCTTGGCGTGTGGCGGTGGGGTTAAGCGTGGTTAAACCAATTTGCAGGTTGGCATTGATCATTGCTCGGCGGACAAGGCCGGAGCAATCGATGCCCAGCTTATTCTCACCGCCCCAAATATATATGGTTCCTTTATAGCGTTGTAGGTGACGCACATACAGGTTTTGCAGTTGGTCGGAATTTACTGACCGCCCCGGTAGTAAAAACAGGCACAGTATGCCAAGGCCGCATGCAGCAATAATAACAGCCGGCCATTTGCGTTTATACGTTAACACAATGGCGCCGAGCCAAACGATGGGCAGTATTATAAGCTGAAAAGTCCTAATAATGCCGGTGCTGATGGGGAACAGAAATAACAAAACCACAATTAGGCATAATAGCTTCCATACGCGAAGGGCAATGCGGGTGGTATTAACCATTATTTCGCCACCTTTCTTATATGGCGCGATCCGCAATAGCGGCTGCTTGTTGCCGGGTGAGGCGCATGGTGTCGGTAGAGTCTATCCGGGGAATTTTCGGCCAAGATTGTTGTTGCGCTTTGGAAATAACATCAGCCCATGAGCTGCTAAAGTCGTTATCAGTGCGGATGTAATGAGCGAGCAAATTTGCGGTAGCACGGGCATCGTACAAAGCAGCATGAGCCGAGTCGAGTTTGTAACCAATAGTTCTACAGCAGCTTTCCAAATTACGTCGACCAGCGGGTAGGTAACGGCTAGCCATGCGCATTGTACATAAGCCGTTAGTTGAGTTAAGAGAAATTTTAACACCAAGATGAGCAAATTCAGCCATTAGGAAGCGGGCATCAAAAGAGAGGTTATGAGCAACAGGCACCCTGCCAGCTAGTAAAGAGCAGATTTTATTAGCAATCTGCGCAAAAGTGGGTGCATTGCTAACATCAGCGTCTGTTATACCGTGAATGTGAGTAGCCTCTACTTCGCGCTGCGGGTTAATTAATGTATCCCATTCGTCTACCAGGTGGCCTACCTCATCAACCAACACCACCGCTATTTCCAGCAGGCGATGATTATAATTAGGAGATAAGCCTGTTGTTTCTGTATCGATGACGGCATATAAGCTCATTTCTATCCCCCTGGTAGGTAACCTTAACGAGGTGTTTCTTCTCTCTTTTGCTAGATTATCCTAGGTGAGGAGCATAAACAAGGAAGATGCTGGTACAAATTAGCAGAATACGATATATTGAATCTGGTTGTTATAACCGGGGGTTATTTTGATGAGATATGACCTGCAGCGGGTGGCGGTAGTGGGCAGTAGTTGCTCGGGGAAATCCACATTTGCTCGCTCGCTAGCGGGTGTTTTGCAGCATCCTTACATTGAGCTTGATGCGATACATTGGCAGCCAGGATGGGTGGCCCGTTCCAAACCGGAGTTTCGCAACCTGGTCGAGGTAGCCACACGACAAGAGTTATGGGTTACGGATGGCAATTACGCTACGGCTCGCGATATAATTTGGTCCCGGGCGACGGTTGTTATATGGCTAAATTACAGTTTTCCCGTTGTAATGTGGCGGGGATTAAAACGCACACTACGCCGTTCACTTACACAAGAAGAACTATTTTCGGGTAACCGGGAATCATTTCGCCAAAGTTTTTTCAGTCGCGATTCGATTTTATGGTGGATTATTACGACCTTCCACAAGCGGCGGAAAAGGTATCGAGCATTGTTTTCGGCAGGTTCGTTTCCCAACCTGAGTTATATTGAGTTTCGTAAGCCGGCGGAAGCGGAGCGGTTTTTAACCGAGTTGAGGGCTGGTAACATAACCTGTGCGTAGCCCGGCACATGGGAGGCGGTCAAATGAATGTTTACGAAGCAATTTTGGCGCGCAGAACAGTGCGCAAGTTTAAACAGGAGCCTATTCCGCTAGAGACCTTACAAAAGTTGGTAAACGCCGCTCGCTTAGCACCACAGGGGGCAAATTTGCAACCTATAAAATATCTCGTAGTGAACAAACCAGAACTGCTCGACCCTGTTTTCGCCACCACCAAATGGGCAGCATACATTGCACCGCATGGCACTCCCAAAGAAGGCGAGCGACCGACCGCTTATGTTGTTATTCTTGCTGATAAGCAGGTACGCGCATCTGGTTACGATAACGATGCCGCTGCTGCAGTGGAAAATCTTCTACTAGCCGCAGTGGGTGAGGGTTTGGGTAGTTGCTGGATTGGTTCGGTCGACCGCGACAAACTCAGAAGCCTACTAAATATTCCCGAACGTTATGTTATACACACCATAGTGGCTTTGGGCTACCCTGCGGAGTTTCCAGTAGTAGTAGAGGCCACAGATTCAATTAAGTATTACAAAGATGAAGCTGGTACCTTGCATGTTCCTAAGCGTAAATTGGCAGAAGTGGTGTTCTTCAACCAAATGGATGAATGAATATGTTTAGGATGACATGATACGGTGTACAATAAGTGTGCAACGGCGGGGTCTCGGTTGGCTGCTTAACCTTTAGGTTAGGTAAATCCGATCCCGTCGTTGCTTATTTTAGCAAGCGTTTAAATGCCGCCATAAACGTGGCGTCGTCATCTTGCGTACGTGCTTTGGGACCACGTGTATGCCGACCTTGCCTGCGATAAACAGCCTGCGTATGCCGTTCAGCAAGTAGAAAATCTATGTTATCGTTCGTATAAACCAAACCTTTAGGAGAAATAGCTTTCGCCCCTTTCGCCAGTACTAAAGAGGCTAATCCATAATCCTGGGTCACTATAATATCACCTGCGTGAGTACGGTTAACTACGGCTAGGTCAGCTTCGTCGGGGCCGTTACCTACTGTGATATGATGAGTACCGCTTAATTCGTGGTTGAATGAAGCTATTGTTACAAGTTCATAGCCATACACCGGCTGTAATTGCGTAAGAATTGCCCGAACAGCACGTGGACAAGCATCAGCATCGACAATTACTTGACGCATGTGAAGTATATCCTCCACTAGTGATGGTAAGTACATAGTTGCCTATGAATTATAATGATATCATGAAATAGCTACAAAGGCGGAGTGGTAGTTGCCTTGTTGCCCGAAAGGAGAGTTATACAGATGAGTCATCCATTCGTGGTTTGGGTACTTATCATAGGATTTGCATGGACTGCGTTAAAGGGAATTGAAAGGCTAATTTGGCCTGGTAAATTTGCCGATTACATTTTAATGAAGGAAGCTAGGTTTGCATGGCTGTTTTTCCTGATAGCATTGCTGATTATTATGTCACATTCATTTGCAGTGTGGGATTATATAAAGTTAGCCAGTAGAGCAACTACTGTGGGCCTTGTTGCTCTTGGAATCGGGGTTGTGGAGAGCATCCTGAATTATAGGTTAGCTATAAAGGACCTCGAGTTAACTAGGCGGGTTTGTGCGGCAAGTCGAAGAGCACGGGGACTATCGGTTGATGAAGATACACTCACTAAAATGATATCGCCATCAGGAATGCGTACTTCCCTTATCATGTCGTTAGTCATCTCAACGATAGGCGTTATTCTTGTATTGGTAGCCCCTTGTTAATCCAGACAGGTGATCTTTCTAATCATTCACTGTTGGACAAAGTCGCAATTGTGACTGGAGGCGGCGGGGGAATTGGTTATGAAGCGGCCCGTGCCTTACTATGGCTAGGGAGCAAGGTAGTTATCGCCGAGATTAATCCGAAAGCTGGCAAACAAGCTGCGCAAAGGCTGCGTCATGAGTTTGGTTCGAAAGCTGTCTTGTTCGTACGTACCAATGTTGGCGACGCCAGTAGTGTACGAAATTTAGCACATCGGGTAGAGAAAAAGTATGGCCAAGCGGATATTGTACTGAACAATGCCACCGTCGCTCCGCTAGGTGCGGTGAAAGATGTCGGTATAAAAGCCTGGGATAAAAGTTACGGTGTTAATTTGCGCGGACCAGTTTTATTGGCACGCACCTTTATCCCTGGGATGATGGATCGCAATTGGGGCGTATTTGTCAATGTATCTTCAACCGGGTTGGCATATATGGCAGCATACGAATGTTTTAAAGCAGCGCAAGTGCACTTAAGTATGACGCTCAATGAAGAGCTAGTGAATACTAATGTAGCTGCATTTACAATCGGCCCGGGGTTTGTCCCTACGCAAACGGCGATGTCAGCTATTCCTAAATTGGCGGTTATGATGGGGAAGTCCGAGCGTGAGTTGCATGAGATACTCAAGGCGTATACATTTTCAGTGGAAGCCGCAGGTGCTGGTTTTGCCGCAGCCATTGCTATGGCCGCACGTTATCGAGGACAAGAAATTTCATCTATACAAGCGTTGGCTGATGCAGGTATTAACATTAGTGCGTTTGAAGAAGCGACCAGAAACCATACGCTAACTCCAGAGAATTGGGCGCAAGCACTAGCATTATGTCAAGCCATACGTGCAACGCTTGCTGAGCAGTCGAAAGGTTGGCAGGATCGCTCCGTTTTCGAGCAACAGTGGCTTATGCGTAACTTCCGTCAGAAAGCTTCTCTACCAGTTGCAGATTGGTTGCGCCTGCTGGCCCAATTGGAAGAAGCTTTACAGCATCAGGATACTTTTGCATTGGCAAAGATCAATGCTCCATTGGACCGTCTTGAGGCCTATTATGATCATCTTTACGAAATGGGCAAAGGTTTTATTAGAGATCCCCTACAGCGCGATGAACAGTTGAACATAGTTAGGGGTTGGCAAAAGGACGTTGCACAGCTTCATTCAATAATAAAGAGTTAGCGCTAGGCATTGCCAAAGTCGTGCCGGTGCATAACGCCCGGCACGACTTTTAGCAGAACTCTACCACCGCTCTGGTACGAATTCCTTACCAAGTAGCTCGGCAATAGAAATAGGTTGACCTGTAGCAATAGATTGATTGGCCGCCACACCCAACAACACAGACATGACACCCGCCCAGCTATCGGCGGCATGTCCTAGTGGATCCGGTACATTCTGCCGGAAAAGCATATTACGCAAACGTGTATCGCCACCACCATGGCCACCTTGCGCTTGCGGTACCTGGTACACCTGTACCCCACCGTAAAGTGGGTACACGCGAATATCTTGCGTGGTAGCGGGTTCATTTGCTCCGGCAGCCGCCTGGATGGCGTCGATGCCTTTGGCCGCTGCTTTGCGTGCCGCAAATGTTTTTTGCTCGGTAGGAATGAAACTGTGCGCTTCGCCAGCTTCAAGTCGGCCTTTACTGCCGTTAACAACCATTTGCCAACCTTCAAACGGCGTATAGCTAGTAAGTGTGTAGCTAACCTGAATACCTTTGGTGTACCTGGCTAATACATGCATGGTATCTTCAATATCTATTTCGGGGCTAAAGATGCAACGATCCCGGTAATAGCCATCGTACACTTCGGCCTCCAGGTATAGCCTCTTAAACTCTTTGCTTTTTCGCATATCAAGGTAGAACTCGCAGCTATTAGCGTAAGGACATATTAAGCAACGCTCTCCTCGCTGGGTGCGCTGTGGGCCATAAAAACGGCGTTGTCCCATGGCAAATACTGTTTGCGGTTCAGCTGCGGTGAACCAGTTAATCATGTCGAAATGGTGCGTGGCCTTATGTACTAGTAGGCCACCACTATTCTCTTTGCGCCTATGCCAGCGCCGATAATAGTCAGCACCGTGCAAAGTATCGAGAAACCAGTGAAACTCCACTGAATGGATGTCACCGATTATACCTTCAGTTAGCAGGCGTTTTACTTCGGTAGCGTAAGGCGCGTAACGGTAATTGAATGTTACTCGCAGTTTACCTTTACTACGTTTTTCTGCAGCTAAAATAGCCCGTATTTTTTCCGCATCAATTGTTAAAGCCTTTTCACTAATAACATCAAGGTCCCGTTCTAAAGCGGCTATAATAAACTCGTGATGCGTGCCACAAGGGGTGGTCACTATTACTGCGTCGCACGCTACCTCATTTAGCATTTGGTAAAAGTCTGTATATGCCGGAACGCTTTCGCCTACTTGCTGTTGCATTAGCTGAAGACGGTGGGGGTTAATATCGCAAAGCCCTACTAGTTGGGCCACATCGCTATACTCATTCAACATAGGTTGTACAAACATGCCAGGGCCTCTGTTACCGAGCCCCACAATCACATATCGTTTCTTCATCAACTACTTCCTCCCTAACCATTGCTTAACGAATGGCCATACAGGTTCTTTATAATAGCGGTGCCCCTCATTGCCAAAGAAGAGCTGGCACGCATGTGGTGCACCAGCAACAGTGTAAACTTCTTTCAAGTGGGAGAAGGCTTCTTCAGTGGCCGCTCGAGGGAATATATTATCTAGGCTGCCATGCACTGCCAGGAAGGGTCGGGGTGCTATTAGCCCAGCTATATCGTACATCTCACCTAAACGCATAACTCCGGGAATATAGTTGCACGCGCAGTGTGGCACAGAACCTATTGAAGCAGCAAAAGTACAAAAGTATGAACCGGGTATGGCTATGCTAAATCTGGTATCGCATGCCGCCGTAAAAAGCGTGACAGTACCTCCACCAGAATTACCAGTTATCACTACGTTTGTTATATCGGCATCGGGTAGCGTGGCAGCAAAATCGAGTAGACGCATCATATCCCAAACTCGTTCACCAATGAGCGTGCGACCAAACATTAAGGCACGCAGTTGCATCAATTGGCATGAGCTGGTATTATCAGCCTTTAGGTCGGCGGGCAACCGCATATCGGCAAACGCACGCATATCGGGGGCTAAAGCTAGGTACCCCTGACGGACTGCCTGTAGAGCAATATCTCTTTCACCCTCTGGAGACGGACCATCTTCGTTACCAACACCCGCATAATCTGCTTTGCCAGCCTTTCCGTGGCCATGAGGGGTAATCACTACTGGTAGACGCTTACCATTAGTAGCATGTGGCCGTAACAGGAAAAAGGGGAGCTCAAAGCCAGGTTCGGTTATAATGCGCCATTCTTGTCTGGTATGATCAGCAAAACTAGCTTCAGCAATAAGGCGGGGTGATAATTCGGAAATACCTCTTTCCATAATGCTTGGCAAGCCTAGTGCTACCCCTAAACTGGCCCGGAATGATTCTTGCCAAACCTTAAATTCATCGAGGTTACGGGCTCGAAAGGCAAATTGGCGGTAAGTATTGTTGGCTAATGTTGGAAAGTAGTTGCTGCCCCATAATGCGTGGTTCATATTCATCACCTTTGTTCAATGTGAAGTCCCAACCGCAATGGCCGGGACTTCACGCTATTTATCTACAATTGTACCTATACAACTAGGTTACGCAAGCTATTTACCTCTACTAGCCCAGTAATCATCCAACACAGCGTTCATTTGCCTGGCTAGTTCGGGTACGCCAGTGGAAGCGGGTATGCGACCAGCCATAATATCTTTAAAGGTGGTGAAACTATCAATCCTCAAGCTAGCAGGGTGATTCCGCTCAGAGTTCTTATACCAATACAGCGTATCAGTAAACGCTTTAATGTTAGCTGGCTTGTTCATGTTCAAAAAGTAGTTGACGGCCACACTGGCTTGTGTAGGAACAACAGCTCCCAATTTAGCAAACTGGCCCATATGCTCTTTCTGCATGATGAAGCTAAGGAACTTTTTCGCTAGAGCCGGGTCTTTAGTACCCTTATAAATTGCCCAGGTTTCTTGGGAGAAGTAGGACGACCGATAATCGCGCCCATTAACTACCAATTTCGGGAACATAGCTACATCCCAATCGAATGAAGCGGATTTGGTAACCGTGGGAATATCGAACACGCCTCGGCTCATCATAGCTAAAGTGCCTGACAAAAACCCATTAAACGCATTCGCTGCCGTCCCTGCGGCTCGGTTATAGCAGTTACTGTATCTATCTGTCATTACATCTGCTGTCATTTGAAATCCAGCGATAGTAACAGGATTGTCGATGGTCACCTTGCGTAGATCTGGAGTATAAACATTCCCCTCATAATTGAGCACGTGAGCTGTTTCTGTAAAAGCCATACCCCATACATCTGGTACGCCATCGCCGTTGGTATCGCTGGTTAATCTTTGTGTCATGGGAATTGCTTGGTCCCACGACCAATCCTTGGGCATAACTTGGCCAGATGCAGCTAAGGCATCCTTATTGTAGAAAAATGCGTGGGTGTTAACACCAAATGGAATGGCGATCAAGTTACCTTGCCAACGGTGATTATCTAGCATGTTGGGTACAATTTCGCGAATCATTGAGTTCGATTTATATAGATCGTCCAATGGCATTAACTGATCAGCTAAGCCCCACACTCCATGGCCAGCCCAAATGACATCAGGTGCCATATCGCTGGCAATGGCCACAGCAATTTTGTCGTAATACACCTCACCAGCCGCTGTAACTGGGTATATAGCGTCTACCTTTACTCCAGGGTTTTGCGCTTCAAACTCCCTGGCCCAAGCGTTGAACAATTCTACACGCTCTTTTTGACCACAGCAGTGATACCACGTTAACTTGGTATCGGCTGCCATTGCAGTGAAGCTGACAAACAGCATTAGCGCACAAAAAATCAGCAGCATCTTTGCATAACGCATAAATTTCCTCCCATCTTTAGGTATTGGTGACAACACCTTATTGCTAAAAATAATACCCTGTAAATGCTGCCACCTCCTGCGACCATAGCTGCCACTTAGTGACCAAACCAGACATTTACAGTAAGAGAATTAAAGGGATAAATTGGCCAGAGTTGAATAAAATTAGCAAAAGGAGGGGGCCTGAAATGGCTCTCTGCGTCGACACAAAACTAGCTCTAATAAAGCAAGGCTGTTTTGTCCAAATGACTAAAGGACCCGGCCTGTTTCCACGTAGTCACAACCACCCAGGGGTAGAATGGATCCTTATTCATTCAGGTGGTGCCCGCATTTCTACAGAAGGTTGGACTACTACGGCATTACCTGGGAGCATTGTAGTCATTCCTGGTAAATTGGAACACTCAACGTGTCCTATTAGCCAGCCGTTTAGCCGCACAGTTATCCATGCTGCCGATGAATTATGCGTCATGGAAAATTTCACAGATGCTGATGATCAACGACACTCTGTTGAACTCTCGGCAGATGCTTTTGACAGGTGTTTCTGGGCTGCCCGCCAGCTATATGCGCTTACTACGCCACAGAAGCAACCATTGACGAAGGTTTTACACAAATTAGTGGATCTTATTTACGCAGAATTCGAGTCAGCACAAAATAATGAACCTAACTTATATGGCGATAACAATGGCATATTGCCAGTTGTAATTTGCTATATGAACGAACACTTGGAGAGTCCCGAGAGTTTATCGGAGTTAGCGAATCGTTTTAATGTCAGCGAACGCCACTTGTGTCGTCTATTTGGCTCGCAACTAGGTTATAGTCCGCAACGCTACTGGTTGAATTTGCGACTGGAAAGAGCTTGTCAGTTGTTAAGCATGCAGGTTCCCGTTACCAAAATCGCCTCGCAAGTAGGGTTTGAGAGTGTACGTGGTTTCCAACGTGCATTTAGACGTTCTTTTGGAATTCCGCCCTCTCATTACTTGTGTTAAGTTTAGCATGAGACCTAGGCAGCCAAGAACCGCTTAAATATTAGGAATCTACATAATACTCATCTCCTTCGGTGCTGTCTATCCTGATATACATGCGCATATATTTTTGCAGAAAGAAGGTGTTGTGTTAATGAAAAAGGCAGTAATGTGGTTTTTTATAGCGGCATTTATTTTAGCGTTACCTAGTTTGGTTTGTGCTAGCTCACCTGAAGTAGATAAGCTAATTAGGGAAGGTATTGAGCTGCATGATCAGGGTTATTACCTAACAGCAATTATAAAATATAAAGCTGCCTTGAGTATTGATCCGTATAATCCTTATGCTTTATATGAGATGGCCCTCTCGTACACTGCAGCTGGTAAATATGCAGAGTGCATAGCAGCGGCTGGGAAGGGCCTAGAAGAGGAATCAAATATAGAGAGTATGTTATATGGCATACAAGCATCGTGCTACTCGGCAAAAGGCGATGTGGAGCAGGCATTCGAGACATATCAATGCGGCTTAATAAAATATCCTGAAGATCCAATGTTGAATTATTCCCTAGCCATTACATATATTGGGGAAGACATGTACTATGCTGCATCCGTTTACTTAAAACAAGCGATTCGCGGCAAGACAGTGTTTCCGTCGCCTTATTTCTATTTGGGGCAAATATTTCAGCATGAGGGGTACAGAATACCGAGTTTCTTTGTTTATCTGCGCTTTTTCATGCTTGAGCCAGACACACCAAGAGCTGTATTTGCGGCACAGCGGGTGTATGAATTGATGCATGGCAGCACTGTCGATGAGGAAACAGGAGACATTCAAGTCGTAATTCCGAGTGATTCAAGTCGTATCGAGGGGGATTTTTCCCGGCTGGAAGTGTTGTTGACGTTGTCATCAGTGAATTTGCAGTCGATGGACAATGCAGATCAAAGCGATGCAGAGATATTTGTCAATCAGCTGAAAAACTTTATCCAGGTGTGCATGGAATTAGATAATCAGCCAGTGTACGACACTTTTACCTGGAAATGCGCCATGAAGGATGTACTATGGCTGAACGAGATAGGATTAATGGAGCCTTTTGCTTATTATGTAGCAGCAAGGTTAAAACTAGATGGAGCGGTAGATTGGCTGGACAATCACCCGAAAGAGTGGGATAAGCTCGATAAGACCTTAATGCAGTTATGGGAGTGATCAGCAAAGGATTACGAAGCTGCTCACCGAAATGTGTGCGAGTGGTAGTGGTTTATGCTAAACAGGATGGTGGGTAAGTGATGAAGCAAATTATTCGTGACGGAAAAACTAAGACAATATACGCTGCCGGCGAAAACAGTGTCATGATAGTATTCAAAGACGATGTAACCGGCACCGAAGAGGGCATCGATCCAGGTGGAAACGATGTTGTTGGGCAGGTTGAAGGGAAGGGGCTAGCAGCGCTTAAGCAGTCGGCCTACTTTTTCGGCCTTCTAGCGGCTCACAATGTGCCCACCCATTTTATTGCTGTCGATTTGGAGAAGCGGGCTATGATGGCCCGAAAAGCAAAATGGTATGGCCTGGAATTTGTTGTTCGCTTTAAGGCTTATGGCAGTTTTATACGGCGATACGGCAAATATGTAACCCAGGGTGCTAATTTGGGCTCTCTGGT
>CAYMKM010000043.1:0-12823 GCA_964390985.1 uncultured Clostridia bacterium
CCTCTGCCAGCCTCGGTAAGTAATGTTTCTGCATGAACCGCTAAACCTTCTATACTTAATAATGGTTGCAAACCGTTGGGTGTACTTGCCCCGGGAACATGGCCAAAACAACGGCGAATAATACCTGCCAAGCCAGAAGGGATATCCATCTGTAGAATATGTGTGTATTCATGAATGAACAAAGTACGCAACCAATCATCTGTCCGCGACCCTAACCCACTGCTATATGCCACACTATTACCCGGATGAACAGGAAAGCAAATGATCTGATTATAAAAAGTAGCGCTGGCCATACCATTGGGTAAATCACTTATATCCATGATTACCACATGTGTTTTTTCTGTAGGTTCGTGCCCCACATAAGTTACTACCAATGGGTGCACTTCTTCTGCTATAGCCGCTAATTTTTGCATTATGTTCACTTGGTCGGCCTGGGCGTAAAAAGTGAAGTGCGGTGTCGTTAGCACTTGCCAGCCATTGCCCACGGCCCCGGCGGGTACAACCCAAACTGTCCATAGTAAAAAAACAAGTAGCGCAATCTTACCGCGCATACAATTCCTCCTCATTTTAGAACCTATGCCCATTTTTCTTCATTGCCACAATTATTCCCTGGTTAATGTCGCTAGGGTTTTTCTATAGTGAAATTCCAGTGCCTGGCAGAGTAGGCGGAGATTGCATAAAGGCACTAGCTGGTGCTTTGTCAAAACGGAGATATCTGAACGGAGCTTGATTTTACTAGAAAGGGTGTCGCAATTGAAACGCACTATTATTCGTCGCATCAATCTGAGCATATTGGCCGTATGCGCTATAGTAGCATCCATGCTTATAGCGCCACCATCTGTACTAGCCAGTGATACTGCCAGCGGTTGGAGTTTTTTCTCTACTGGCGATTGGGAGATGGAAATACCCTGGCCTAATTATGATGATACCGATGTTAAAGCTGCTACATCGGTGCGAGGTATAATTGCCGAGGGTAAAACTCATGCCACACCATATTACGTTTACGATAGTGGTGTGCCTGGCCCTACCGTAGCACTTGTGGGTGGTATGCATGGGAACGAAATTGCTGGTTATCAAGCAGCTCGAACATTTGATAACTTAGCTGTTAAGAAGGGGCGCGTGATTGTAATTCCGGAATTAAACCGTCCTGCTGTCCGTGCGAAAAAGCGCACCAGTAGCTTGGGCGATTTAAACCGGGATTTTCCTCGCACAAAAACGGGTAGTAGTAACAATTACCTTGCTACCGCCATCATGAAACTTATGAAACGTTATAAGGTGAATTGGCTAATTGATATGCACGAGGGTTACGATTTTCATAAAATCAACTCTTCCTCAGTAGGGCAATCAGTCATTTACTATCCTAATTCTGGCGCTGCAACTATGGCTAAGGCCATGGCCGCTGCAGCCAGCCGCACTGTTTCAAAATCCAGCCATGCCTTTTCCACTTTGAAGTACCCTGTTAGTGGCAGTTTAGCACGAGCTGTCTCCATTCAACTGGGTGCCAAGGGCATGATTTGCGAAACATCAAACAAACAACCGCTTAGCTTACGAATCAAACAACATCAAATAATAGCTGAAACCATGCTAAAACGCCTAGGTATGATTTAGTAGGTCACAGGCGCTCTCGGTGAAAACTGAGAGCGCTTTTTTATTACGCTGCGAGAAGGATTCTTAACCAACCAACGGAAACTTTTGCTAGCATAACCCCGTTGGCAGCGGAAAAGGAGTGGCGCAATGGAAAAGGTTAATTGGGGTATTTTAGGTACCGCTAGCATCGCCCGGCGACATGCTATACCAGCTATGCAGGCCATACCGGAGTGTTGTGCACTAGCTGTAGCCAGTCGCGATTTAGCTAAAGCACAAACTTTCGCTTCTGAGTTGGGTATTCCAAAAGCCTATGGCAGCTACGATCAACTATTAGATGATCCTGAAGTTGAAGCTGTATACATTCCCCTACCTAATAACATGCACCTACCCTGGATTCAAAAAGCAACCTCAGCTGGCAAGCATGTTTTGTGCGAAAAGCCTCTGGGGTTAACGCCAGACGAAATACGCCTTGCCATGCAAATAGCACAGAACACCAATAAATTAGTGGTCGAAGGTGTGACATCGTATTTTCATCCAATACATAACCGTGCTGCCGAGCTAATTAGCAAGGGGACAATTGGTCAACTGCGGTTTATCCGCATTAGCTTAGGGTGGAACCTGGCAGATAAACAGAACGATTTTCGTTGGCAACCCGAGCAAGGTGGGGGGGCATTGTACGATATTGGCGGTTATTGCATCAGCGTGGCTCGCCTGCTAGCTGGGTGTGAACCGCAGCAAGTAAGTGCCCAAGCTCACTACCACCCTGAACACCAGGTGGACACCGATATGGTTATTACGCTCACCTTTCCCGGCGGTATATTTGCTTTGATCGATTTTAGCTTAGTTACCGCCTTTCATAATGAATATGCCGCCATTGGTACCGCCGGAAAACTGGTGGTAGAAAACCCCTTTGGTAATGGAGCACAACAGCGTACTATCAACATATGTGACCTGCGTGGTGCCTCTACTGACCAAGAAACATTTGTTGATCACCAAATGCGTGCTCAGTTTGCTGCAGTTTCACAGGCTATTCGCCAAGGTAACCCATCGCCGCTCCCGTTAACGGAAAGCTTGGCTAATGCGATGGTAATGGATGCTTGTCGGCAATCGGCATTAGCTGGTGGAAAAAAGGAGGTACTAATTTGATACTGACCGATGTTGATTATTACCGCGTTGTTGAACCGCTTTTTGAAGGGGCACGTGTAATTCTCTCTTACCGAGGCGAAAAATATAGCCCGGAATACATACAAGGTATTGCCGGATCAGCCTTTCGCATTGGCGGAATTTGCCCATGTGCACCAACCTGTACATCGGCTATGTCTACTGCTGAGCTAATTAAGCTATTGGGATACGAATGTGTGGAATACCCTATCACAGGCGAAGGGCTGAACACTGACGATCGGTTGACCGAAATGATCGCCCTAGTACAAACCAACATTCAACAAAATCGTCCAGTTTTAGTATGGCATGCTTTTACTAATTATGAATGGGATGTAGTATGCGGTTACGATGAAGATGCCGCTTTGTTTTATGGCCGCGGATCGTATACCAGTCATAACGAATATGCCAAGGCCGACCAAAAGAGAACAGTTAACGCTGCGCCAAACTTAGGAGCTATTTTTATCGGGGAGAAATTCGAACAATTTGAGGCCCGCACAGCAGAAATAGCTGCTTTACATGAAGCAGTGAAGCATGCGCATTCGTTAATGAATGCAGATACGCAAACTGAAGATAAATGGGTATTCCTGGAAGGACTGCTTTGTTACGATCGTTGGGTATACGATTTTAGCCGACCTACTAAGGAGCGTACTGGCGGTGACTCCTATTGTCAGCATATATATAGCAGCACCCACCGCGCTGCCGCTGGTTTTTTACGTGAGATAGTACATAATTACCCACAGGTAACAACACAGTTAAGCCAAGCCGCTGACCATTTTCAACAAGAGGCTTCAATATTAGCTAGCTGCCAAAGTTTAATAGGTTGGCAAACAGCAGTAGGTCCTGATGTAATGCGTAATGAACAGGTATCTAAACTGTTAAGTCAAGCTCGTGACCAATATAAACAGGGTATTGCTCAGATAGAGGCCGCGCTAGCGCATTTATGATCTATGCATAAAGGGCTAGCATCTACTGCGGATGCTAGCCCTTTTATGTTTCAACCTACTTGTTTCAATCTACTTGTGGGCAGCTAACTCCTTTAAGTAACCTATCAGCCCACCCGCCAGTAATATGCGTCTTTCTTCTTCACTCATCCCAAGCAACTGCAATTGTAGTTCACGATGAATACTGCTGCCATCCTCAGCTAAAACATAGGCGGCAATAGAACTTTGGCCACTAGCTACCGCCTGGCGAATACCGGGAATATAAAGCCACATACCTACCGACCAATCTGGTACTGTATCCGGTGAAATTGTAAATGGTAGCATACCCCAATTTACTACATTGCTCCGGTAACGCTTGGTAGCATAATCGTAGGCTATATTAGCCCACCCGCCTAACACTTTTTGGCTGGACGCTGCTTGCTCGCGAGCAGAACCATCGCCTGGACGGCAGGCAAAAATAACGCTACCGACACCAGTTATATTAGCAAATTCCCGTTCATCAATAGCTGGGTTAACTAAACCGTAGGCAGCTGTAATAATGGCTGGTAGTTTTCCCTCCTGGCTGGTTACCGCTTTTCGACGTTCCAACTCTTGCTGATAAGCTGCTTTAGCACGGCTTACATAATCGGGACAGCGGCGCGAGAGAGTGTATTCGGCCAATTTATACGGGTTAGAACGGTACGATGATGTCTCCCCAGAGGGAATAAGTTCATCGGTAGTGGTGACG
Source organism: uncultured Clostridia bacterium (assembly GCA_964390985.1). Lineage (GTDB taxonomy): Bacteria > Bacillota > Limnochordia > DTU080 > DTU080 > CAYMKM01. The sequence goes on from CAYMKM010000043.1 coordinate 4,417, forward strand.
GAGTCGTTAATCACTGCACACAGGCTTACCAGCAGGTTTTCCGGTAACGGTGATATCTCTGGCCAATCCTTAATATTAGGCCCCAAACGCAGCTCTTCTTCCGGTTTAGCTTGGTTATATCCGTTGTAAACACGTTTTGCATATACACTATTATCGAAGGAGTAAGCAAAACTCTTCCGACTACCATTAACCACTTCATCTGCTGGCGTCAGTTTCCCACCATTAGCAGCTGTAGCTGCAATGGAACGCGCATCCATTAAAGCTACTGCGGCCATTTGCCCATCACTTGGTTTGGCACCCTCCCGGAATGGGAAATTGCGCGTAGTATGTCGGGCGCTCAAACTATTGTGCGCTGGTACATCACCGGCACCAAAACAAGGGCCACAAAAGGCAGAGCGCAACACCGCACCGGCTGTTAGCAACTCCTGACTTATCCCTTTCTCCATTAAATGCAACTGAATGGGAAGAGAAGCCGGGTAAACGCTAAAGTTGAAACCAGGAGTTACCCCTTGATTTTCAGTCAACACTTCCGTTGCAGCACATATGTTTTCGTACATACCACCAGAACAACCTGCCACCACACCCTGATCAAAAACTAACCTGCCATCGCGTATTTTATCTTGCCAAGATAGTTGCGTTTGCTGCTTACCTAATTGTTTGGTAGTCTCCGCCTCAATTTCAGCTAAAAATTCCGCTGGCCGCCGATTCACTTCTCTAATTGACCAAGCGTTACTAGGATGGAATGGTAAAGCAATCATCGGTTCCACGCTGCTTAAATCCACATGGACCAAACCATCGTAATAAGCCAGCTCAGCTGGCTGCACTGGTTGATAATCAGCACTGCGTCCATGCATGGTTAAATACTCTTTTATAGTATCGTCTACCGCCCATACCGAACTAAGGCAGGCTGTTTCTGTAGTCATCACATCAATACCCGCCCTATAGTCAGCTGAAAGGTTGGCAATGCCAGGCCCCACAAATTCCAATATGGCGTTCTTTACCACACCATCTCTAAAAACTGTCTTAATAATTGATAAAGCAACATCCTGCGGACCCACGCCTGGCTGCGGCTGACCAGCTAAATATACAGCTACCACTCTGGGTGGGGCGAGTGAATAGGTAAGACCAAGCAGCTGCCGAGCTAACTCCGGACCACCTTCACCAAAACCTAGTGTGCCTAAAAAGCCATAGCGAGTGTGGCTATCGGAACCGAGAATCATGCGGCCAGGAGCAGCTAGCGTCTCCCGTACGTATTGGTGAATGACCGCGGCATGTGCTGGTACATATATGCCGCCGTACTTCTTAGCTGCTGATAGGCCAAAGGCATGATCATCTTCGTTGATGGTGCCGCCCACCGCACATAGGCTGTTATGGCAATTTGTAAGCACATAAGGTACCGGAAAACGCTCAAGCCCAGCTGCCCGTGCCGTTTGCACAATGCCTACATAAGTGATATCGTGCGAGGCTAAAGCATCAAACCCCAACTCCAACCGCACGCTGGTACCCTTGTTGTGACTCGTTAATATTTGATACGCCATGGTTCCGGTGCGACCATGTTGTATATCTGGCAGTTGGTTATCGGTAGTGTTTAGTAACTCTTGCCGATTTTCCGGCTTGTTTTCTATAAAACGAGTACCATCCGCTACCCATACACCTTCAGTAAAACCGTAAAGCTTGACCAATTATACCGCTCCTTAGCATGGGAAGTTTGTACCTGTTACAACGTTTAGTTGACGCCAGATTGGTATTGCTGTGCTCGCTGCCACGCCACGACTTCCCGATATGGTATATTACCACCAAAAATATCTAGTGCACTGCCAATGGTAAGATCAACCCGACCATGACCTAGCTGATTAACACGTTCCAAATCAGCTAGTCTACTGGCTCCACCAGCATAGGTTAGCGGACAAGGCGCTATTTTCGCCAGCTGTGTAATTAACTCCTCATCCATTCCCTGCCGTTTCCCTTCCACATCGACAGCATGAATTAAAAACTCGGCGCAGTACTCCGCTAGCAGAGTTAAATTAGTCATATTCACTTCAAACTCGGTAAACACCTGCCAGCGGTCGGTGACTACGTAATAGCGTCCTCCCTGCTTTCGGCAACTTAAATCAAGTACTAAATGCTGTGCACCTACCGCTTTCACCATTTCCTGCAAGCGACTTAAATCGACTTGTCCATTATGGAAAACATACGATGTTACTATAACATGACTGGCGCCAGCCTGTAGATAATCGGTAGCATTAGCAGGAGTAATACCCCCTCCCACTTGCAAACCACCCGGATACGCTTTTAATGCTTCTATGGCAGCCCTCTGGTTTCCAGGGCCTAGCATGATGACATGCCCACCAGGTAGGTTATCTTGCTTATAAAGGTTGGCATAATAGGCGGCGCCCTTTTCACTTTGGAAGTTGGTAACCAGTTCTTCCCCGTTCGTACCTGAAAGAGTGGAACCCACAATTTGTTTTACTCTACCTTCATGTAAATCTATACAGGGTCGAAAACGCAAGGTGTATATGCACCTGCCTTTCTGTGCACATGATACTTTGTTCTCCTGTTTCTGGCAAGGTATGTTATTGACAAGCAATACCAGCTATTAATAAGATGAAATGTAGGTTTCCCCAAGAAGAGAGTGACCAGATTGCGAAAATTGCTAGCATACCTAAAACCACACGCGCGAGCAGCAATTGCTGCTCCCTTACTCATGATGCTGGAAGTAGTGATGGATCTTATACAACCAAAGCTCATGGCCAGCATTATAGATCAAGGCGTGGAACTCGGCGATATCAACTTTATTTTGCGAACGAGCGGGTTTATGGTAGCAGTTGCCTTAATAGGTGCCGCGGGAGGTGTGGGCTGCTCCTATTTCTCGAGCATTGCCAGCACAAACGTGGGCACCGACCTGCGGCGTGACCTGTTCAGCAAAGTCCAGGAGTTATCATTTACCAACCTTAATGCTCTCTCGCCAGACTCTTTAATTACCAGGTTAACCAACGACGTCACTCTGGTTCAACACTTGGTTTTAGTTATGTTACGCATGTTTGTGCGAGCTCCCCTGCTTTGTATCGGTGGCATTATTATGGCAGTAACTATAAATGCCAGGTTAGCACTTATTCTTACATTCGCTCTACCCTTATTACTAGTAGCTTTGTTTTTGATCATGAGAATAAGCTTCCCTCTTTTTGGCTTGGTGCAAAGTCGGTTAGATAAAGTAAATGAAGTGCAAAGAGAGAATTTATCGGGTGCCAGAGTGATAAAAGCTTTTGTCCGAGCCGATTACGAAAACCACAAGTTCGCCAATGCCAATGAGGCCTTAACAAACATAAGCATGCGCGCCGGGCGCTTAGTCGGCAGCATTAATCCCATTATGATATTGGTCATGAACAGCACCGTTATTGCCGTATTATGGTTTGGCGGTATACATGTTAATATTGGCGGTATGCAAGTGGGTGAGGTTATGGCTTTCATTAATTATACAACCCAGATACTCTTCTCAATGATGATGGTGACCATGTTTTTAATGAACATATCAAGAGCAAAAGCCTCTGCTGACCGCATTAACGAAGTCTTTGATACTAAAGTCGATATTCAAGATACACCTGGAGCATCGTCGCAGCCCATTAAAGAAGGCCAAGTAGCTTTTCACAATGTTTCTTTTCAATATAAGGGCGCTAGCGGTCCGCCAGTTTTAAAAAACATCACTTTTACCGCTCAGCCGGGCGAAACCGTAGCCATTTTAGGCTCCACTGGTGCCGGAAAATCAACACTAGTGAACTTGATTCCTCGTTTCTACGATGTAACCGAAGGTTGCATTACTATTGACGGTGCCGATATTAGGCAGATGACACTAGCTTCGCTTAGAGATAGCATTGGCATGGTCTTGCAAGATTCCATCCTTTTTTCGGGAACAATTGGTGAGAACATAAGTTGGGGGCGTGCAAATGCCTCTGAAGAGGAGATTGTGACTAGTGCTCAGGCTGCACAAGTGCACGAGTTTATTGCTAGTATGCCTGATGGTTATCAGACAATGGTCGGTCAACGAGGGGTGAACCTTTCTGGCGGGCAAAAACAGAGGTTGGCTATTGCCCGGGCGTTGCTAAAACGCCCTAAAGTGCTAATTATGGATGACAGCACCAGCGCTATAGATATGGGTACAGAAGCACGCTTACAGGTAGCCTTACGGCAGCTATTGGAGGAAACAACGTGCTTTATTATTGCTCAGCGTATAAGCTCTGTTATCGATGCCGATCGTATTATTGTTTTAGAAGATGGACAGATAGTGGGCTCGGGAACCCACTCGCAGCTTATGAACTCATGCCCTGTTTATCAGGATATTTACCACTCTCAACTTGGCAAGGAGGCGGTCTGACATGGCTAATCAACGGTATAGGCAACCCTCCTCGTCCCACTCATTTTCCATGGGTAGGCCAGGGCGTCCGGCTGGTGGACCTATGGCTGGTTTTAAAGGTCCCAAGGAAAGGGCGAAAGATACCAAAGCCACCCTACGCAGGCTGTGGTACTACCTGCGAAAGCAAAGAGTTCAATTGTTGCTCGCCTTCCTACTGGTTTTAGGTAGTTCTTTGATAGGTTTAATTGGGCCGTTTCTTATTGGCCGAGGCATTGATGTAATATCAAAAGGACCCGGTCAGGTTGATATGGTTACACTAGGTAACATCGCTGGTTTAATGCTAGCTATCTTTATCGCCAGCTCTATTGCCTCTTGGTTTCAAAACTACGTAATGGTAGGCGTATCGCAACGTACAGTACGTGAATTACGGACCGATCTTTTCGGCAAAATGCAAAGGCTGCCAATACGCTTTTACGATACCCACAATCATGGTGATCTGATGAGCAGATTAGCCAACGATGTGGAAAGCGTTAGCAATACGCTAACCCAAAGCACTACTCAGGTTTTTGCCAGCATTATCACCGTAATTGGTGCGTTTTGCGCTATGCTTATTTTAAACCCGCTACTAACTATTTTAAGCCTGGTCAGCATTCCGCTGAGCATTATCCTTACCAAGAAAATAGCTAGTCGGACCAGGAATTTCTTTCTCACCCAGCAAAGCGAACTGGGTCAACTTAATGGCTATATAGAAGAAATGGTGACCGGCCAAAAAGTAGTAAAAGCATTTGGCCGCGAGACTGAGGTTATCAATCAATTTGGAGACATTAATACTCGGTTAAGGAATGCTAGTATAAAAGCGCAAGTGTTTTCAGGCATGATCGGGCCTCTAATGAATGTCATTAATAACTTGTCTTTTGCCCTGGTAGCAGGGGCCGGTGGCTGGCTGGTTTTAAAGGGTGTTATCACTGTCGGTATTATTGCCAGCTTCCTTAACTACTCCAAGCAGTTCGCCCGCCCCATTAACCAAATAGCTAACCAGGTTAACATGCTACAATCGGCTCTGGCTGGAGCGGAGCGAGTGTTTGAAATACTGGATACAGAAGACGAAATTGCTGATGCACCAGATGCAGTTGTTTTAGGTGAAGTGAACGGCGAAGTCCTCTTCAACAATGTTTCATTTAACTATACGCGGAATGTACCCGTACTTCAGGATATTGATCTGACGGCTAGACCAGGGCAAACTATAGCTTTGGTGGGGCCTACTGGTGCTGGTAAAACCACCATTGTAAACCTACTCATGCGCTTTTACGATGTTGACGAAGGATCAATTATTATTGACGGTTACGATATAAGAAAGATTACCAAAGATAGTTTGCGCCGCTCCTTAGCTATTGTATTGCAAGATACCTACCTTTTTTCTGGCACTGTGCGCGAAAACATTCGTTATGGGCGGCTTGATGCAACTGATGCCGAAGTAGAAGAGGCGGCTAAATTAGCCAACGCCGATGTATTCATCAGCAGACTGCCCAAAGGTTACGATACAATGCTTAGAACTGATGGCGGCAACCTAAGCCAGGGGCAGCGGCAATTGTTAACCATAGCACGCGCTATTTTGGCAGATCCGGAGATTCTTATTTTAGATGAAGCCACCAGCAGTGTTGATACCCGTACCGAGATGCACATCCAAGCAGCGATGTTATCTTTAATGAAGGGGAGAACCAGCTTCGTAATTGCCCATAGGCTATCGACTATTCAAGGTGCCGATGAAATTCTGGTGATTAACGGTGGCAGAATCATAGAACGCGGTACTCATGAAGAGTTATTAGACCAACGTGACTTCTACTACAACCTATATTCAAGCCAATTCCGCCGCTTTTCGGTAGTACAGCAAAATGATCATATGTGCATCGGCGAATAAAGCCTTACACAATTGCCACCAGTTTCCTTGGCTTCATATAGAGCTTGATCAGCTTGATGTAACAGAAGATCCAAATTGGCATCGTGCTTCCCTTCACCCAGCTCTGTTACACCAAAGCTCACAGTGGCACGTACTTCACTTTCATCTGGTGTTTGAACGGCGTTATTGGCAATTGCATTACATAAGCGTTCTGCTAATATAAGCGCCTGCTCACCGGGTGTATCTGCTAACAATATTATAAATTCCTCTCCACCATAGCGAACTAATATATCGGCCTTGCGCAGATTATCCAGACACAAGCTCGCTGTGGCCCGAAGCACTATATCACCTACCATATGCCCGTAGGTATCGTTGATCTTTTTAAACCCATCTATATCTAGCATAATCAGGGATAAGGCTCGATGGTAACGTTGCGCCTGATTAACTAGCGTTGCACCTACTTCCACCATGTAGCGGCGGTTATATGCTCCAGTCAATTGGTCGGTAATAGACATTGTCCGCAGCTTTTCGCGTAGTTCCACATACTCACTGATATCGCGCAGTGCTAGTACTTTACCTAACTGTAGTTGTTTTAGTCGAACGGCGTACTGCTCGCATTCGTAAAAATGTTGTCTATCAGCAATGAACAAAGATATTTCAAGTTTGGTAGCGGTATTTTTGTTAATGAACTCTAGTAACTCATTATAATCTTTGAGTACTCTTTCCATTGGCTGCCCTAACGCTGCTGGAGTTAAGCAAGGTAGGGTTACCGCTGCAGAAGTATTGAAATCGGTGATTCTGTTTTCAGAGTCGAACACAATCATTCCCGCCCGTAAACTCTGGAACACTTTATCGCGGGCGATGGGTGAAATGCTCAGCCATCGGTGGCGCAAAACCGCCACTAACCAAAATATCCCCGCTAATACTAAAGCAAATGGTATCCAATCCATGCTTGTAGAACCGACATTAAACATGTAGAGCATGTAACCTATCCAGCCAGCAAACATACCACCTATAACCCATAGCGCCTGGCGCATTAAAGGTGGCGGCGCGGTTTTATACCGAGCGATTATATAGCCCGCTCCTATAATGGCGCATATATTTATATACCCTTGTTGAACCCAGTACCAAAACCCTGGTGTTACCACAGGTAGTATATAAGAACGGTATGGAACAAACCCTACATCAGCATAGAATGCTGGATTATTGCTATAAAACAATAACAGGGTTATAGCAGGAATTAAGAAGATGCCCACATATGTCAGGGGTTTTATCTGTTCTTTTCTACCCGCATATTTTATACAGGTAATAACCCACATGCCTGGTATAGCGGCTATACCAATATACTGCACCTTTACCCAAAATATAATATCGGCCGGGGATACTCTTGTTAGTTGAATCGCTTGCCCAAGAGTGTAGAAGGATGTTAAAAACATGAGTAGCGATACAGACGTGGCCGTGGTTGAAAGCCGCCGCCTCCAAACATATATTGACCCACCCAATATTAAGAACGTACCTAGGATGAGGATCGTGCTCAGACCTACATCACTTCTTTCAGTAATCTACTTTTTGGCACACACAACATTCTAAATTTGATCTAACCGTGGTAACTCCAGCGGTATAGGAAATAAAGCGTTCAATCGCCACGCTTCTGGCTGGTCAACCAAGACTGCAGACGGATCTAATGGACCAAATACAGCTTGAGCCATACTCAAACGATCAGCACATATCACTCGTTCGCTATGGCCTACTTGGCTATCATTAATAGCTTCCACCCCAACTTTGGCTGGCGTCCATGTTAAACGCACCAGTTGATGGGGCTCACCTGACGATCCTTTCATACGTAAAACCAGTGAATCTGCGCTTGTTGGTGGATACTGAGCCCACCAGCTGCTATATACCTTCAATAACTCAGCCAACCGATGAATGCGCACCATGCCGGTAGTAGTAATATAAAAAGCATCAGCACGCTGCCACAAACTGCGCTCCAACGAAGCAAAACCGGGTAACGATAACCATGGACAAGCTAAGTAATGAAGAGCACCTTCATTGTTTTTTAGAATGTAACCTAATAAATCAATAGCTGCTTTCTCTTCGCCCACTAGCTCGTATAACCAAAGTAGACGACCTTTCCCGGTAAAGTGCCCAAAGTTATCTAATCT
>CAYMKM010000044.1:0-12812 GCA_964390985.1 uncultured Clostridia bacterium
GTTGGTCTAAGGTATCAGCGCCAGGAGGCAGAACGCCGCCTTAAAGCCCAAAAAGAAGCGGAAGTAACCTCACTCCAATCTGCCATAATTTGATCGGGCAGTTTCTCCTTTTTAGCATTAAAAAGCCTATGTGTACTAGATCATTCTGTAACCGCCTAAGTAATAGAGGTAAAGGTTCATGGGTAAAAATGCAGATAAATATTTTTGTTTAGCGCACATTTATTTATTGCACAACCGTTGGCTTCCAAGTATAATGAAAGTGCAAAGTCCCGAGGGGTTGAACCCTCCTGACCGGGTAGCATAAGCTAAAAGCAAGGGCCTATGGTAAGGCGCACCACAACCGAAGTGAAGCAAAGCCGGGGCTTGCCCGACGGGGATGCAATGTCACCGAAAATAAGGCAAGTAATCTGGGCAAGCGGCACGGCGGAATTGGGAAAAGCCAGCAGGACGGCCCTCTGCAGCACCGGAATGGAGGAAGCATCGATCTGTCGGGGCTTTGTTTTTGTTGTCAGCAACCTAACTACCTTTGGTACCACTTCACTCTTTCCCGTATTTACGCAGTAACCTATGGTAGTCTTTGCCATAAACAATCTTGATGTTTATATGCGGGTACATCTCCCGTAACTTACGAACCTTCCGGTTTTTCTTTGTCACCAGGCTTTGCTTCATGGTTGTTAACTCAATATACATATCTAACCCGGGTAGGTAAAAATCGGGAGTGAATGCCTCTCGCACCCGCCCTTGCTCATCCCAGTTTAAAGCGAAGGTGTGCGGCTCGTACAGCCAGGGAATTCGGTAAAAATCTAGAACCTGGGAGAATTCAATTTCACTCGGGTGAGCAAATGAAGGTGGCTCTTTATCTTCGGGTACACTCTCGCTTGAATCTTTTTTTGACCAACTGTCTACCCGCTGCTGGGCTATTTTACGCTGGGCTATTACCTTTTCTCGAGATGAGTTGGCAGTGGCTGCTATGGCGGCAACCACTACCTCGGCTCCAGCATTAACTCCCAGTAAATCAGTGTTAATGGTCAGATCATAATGTGCAACATCCATAGCATCCTGACCAAAATAAAAGCGGATAAAGCCCGTGCGATCGCGATCACTTTGTGATAATAACGCGCTTGCTCGTGATGCATCTATGCCATTAACTTTTTCCAAAGTAGCTATCCGCAGTGCTCGCGATTGTACCACTTTTACGTGAAAAGCCTCCGCCTGCTCGGCGAATAAAAACGCCCCGCCCAAACCCACCAATACAATGGGAGTCTTTTTAGCTAAACTCTCTAGCTCTTGCTGCAGTAAACCCAACAGCACGCGTAGGTTACGCCGATCACCTTCTACCAAAGCTGGGGGGCGCTCTTTTAACAAGTGCAACCCCTGCTCGTGAACCCCTCTATTGGCCAATAATTGCATGCACTTTTGCCGATCAGCTAGGGTGTAACCTAATTTAGCAGCCACTTGAGCAGCTATTTCGTCTCCCCCACTACCTATTTGGCGAGATACGGTAATAATACGCAAGCTTATTACCTCCTGCCCGCTTTTCAGCTGCGTTGCAAGCTGATTCTCACATCATCTTCCCAGGATTGGCCAGGTCGTAGGTGTACCACTCCAACGGGTATACCTGCGGCTTCAATATTAAAAGCATTACCCGGGCAAGTATACGGCTCCAGACAAATAGCAGAACGCTGGGGTGGTGTGTAGATAACCCAATTGCTGAAAGACGGGCCTGCATCTACGACTAGCTGCATATTGTTAACTTCATCTATCAGCATAGCTTTAGTACGGTTATCATCACTGCGTTCACATTCACTAAACCCATTATCAAAGGTAGCATCGCCCAGCATTGGTGCTTGGCGTAAATCGAGCTTATCGGTTACAGGCAGCGTACGGCCAGTTGGTACCAAGTCATCGCTCATTTCCCAAGTGGCTGCACATGGTACCTGTAAGCGACATTGCTCCCGACTACCGAGCTCCCCTATTGGTAAGCGGAAATACGGATGCCACCCAAAACCAATAGGCATGACCTTTCCGCCCATGTTCTCACCGTAAACTTGTAACACTAAGCCGTTTGTCCCTAGCTGGAAGCGTAAAATCAAACGAAAAGCTGAAGGAAACTGCCTGGTAATATTGGCATCGTCACCCATATAGATTAAAGTGGCGTGAGCATGGTCATCATTACTACCGTAGTTATCCACGCAAAACGATTGTTGCAAAACGAAACCATGGCGAGCGGGTCCAACTCCACCTGGTGGTGGATCTAAATGGTAAACCTGATCCTGGTACGTATAACTACTATTCGCTACGCGGCTAGGGAAAGGAAATAATACTGGTGAACCCCAGCGTGTAGGTTCTCTCAGCAGTGTTTGCGCATCAGCCGGAGTATCAATAAGCTGCACCGCTTGTTCGTTAGGATCAGGCGATAAAGCCAGCTCAATTAGGTTTGCCCCTGACCATGGCGCTATGGAAGCACATGCTCCATTAGGACCGCGCAAAGTGATTAGTTGCCGTCCGGACCACTCAGTGGTTACTACTGAATACCTCATGCAAAACACCTCATATCTCCTGCATTACCAACTCTTGCACACACTAAAGGGTGGCCACACAAAGCCACCCTTTAGCATTTGAACTAACATAACATATTAAGCACGTGCTTGTTTAACAACATCAACATATTGACGCGCCTTTTCGGTTAGTTCGTCCCAGCGGCATTCAGCTACCAGTTTCTTATCAACCAGAGCGCTGCCCACACCAACGAACGAAGCCCCCGCTTTAATGAACTGCGGAGTGGTCTCCAGGTTGACACCGCCAGTAGGTGTTAGCCTAACTTGCGGTAACGGACCTAAAACATCCTTGAAAAACGCCGGGCCCAGCTTGGTGGCGGGGAAAACCTTAACTACATCAGCGCCGGCCTCCCAAGCCCTGAGAATCTCCGTAGGCGTAAAGGCCCCCGGTACCACTACTTTGCTGTAACGCTGGCATAAACGAACCACATCAATATTCAGTATCGGCGAGACTACGAACTCGGCACCAGCAATAATTGCTGCCCTCGCCGTTTCAGTATCCAACACCGAACCTACACCTACTAAAACTTCGTTGCCATAACGCTCTTTAGTCTCTTTTATAACCTCCAGAGCGTTAGGTGTGGTCATGGTGATTTCTATCGCTTTCATACCGCCATCTTTTAATGCTTTAGTAATATCCATTAACTGAGCCGAAGAGTTAGCCCGAATAACGGCTACCACACCGGTTTCCACCATAATTTGTAGGTGCTCAGATCTCCTGTCCATTAATATCCTCCTTATATCAGCGTTGCACCCGACCGGAAGCATCGCCACCGGCTAGTTTTTCCACCTCGTCGACGCTGACTAGGTTAAAGTCACCGAGGATAGTATGCTTTAAGCACGAGGCCGCTACTGCGTATTCCACAGCTTCTTGCGGCTGCTTACCAGTGATATACGAGTAGATGAGTCCGGCTCCAAAAGAGTCGCCCCCACCTACGCGATCTACAATGTGAATATTATACTTGCGAGACTTGTAGAATTCGCCGTTGTCGTATAGCAAAGCTGACCAGTTATTATCGGAGGCCGATAAGCTCTCACGTAAAGTGATACCTACCTGTTTGAAACCAAACCTCTTCACCAACTCTTCAGCCACATAACGGTACCCTTCTTCTTTCAGCGTACCGCCAGTTACATCCGAACCGTGCGCCTTAATGCCAAACACTTTCTCGGCATCCTCTTCGTTACCGATGGCCATATCTACATAAGGCATAAGGCCGGACATAACTTTGTTAGCTTTCTCTGAAGTCCACAGCTTTTTGCGGAAGTTGAGGTCAGCACTAACTTTTAACCCTGCTTTTTTAGCCGCTTGTACCGCCTCTAAACATACGGCTGCTGCATCATCGCCTAAAGCAGGAGTAATGCCCGTAAAGTGGAACCAGTTAGCTCCCTTGAAAATACTCTCCCAATCAAACTCACCCGGTTTCGCCTGTGAAATAGACGAATGAGCCCGGTCGTAAACAACCTTAGAAGCGCGCTGGGAAGCACCAGCCTCTAAGAAATAGATGCCTAGTCGCTCGCCACCACGAAGAATATTGCTGGTATCTACACCATAACGACGTAACCAGCCAATGGCGCAATCGCCGATCTCGTGCTTGGGTACTTTAGTAACAAACGCTGCATCTAAGCCATATTGAGCTAAACTGGTAGCGACGTTTGCTTCGCCACCACCATACGTAACTTCAAATGATTGCGCTTGTGTAAACCGCTGATACCCTGGAGGATTTAGCCGCAACATTATTTCACCAAAAGTGACTACTCTAGCTGTCAATACTACCAACTCCTTGCTTATTACTACTGACGCCGGTGCTTAAACCAGCGGGTTAGGCCGGTAAATCAACTGCACAATATTGCCTTCAGGGTCGGTGAAGAAAAGCACCTTAACTCCACCGGAAGCGTCCTTGGCATACATTATGTTAGCGCCATTTTCACTAAGTATTTGTTTAGCAGCATCTATATCTTCTACAGTCAAAGCAAAATGACGTAGACCCTGCTTCCCTTCGTTTTTCTCTTCTCCAAGCTCACTGGCGGGTAAAATCTCCAGCATAGCTCCTCCTTGCGGCGAAGCTATTATATAAGTAGGCGGAGTTTTAGAGCCTTTATAAACTTCTTTAAAACCGAAGACCCGACAATACCACTCGGATAAAGCTGCTGTATCTTTGGCCGCAATCCCCAAATGTTCCACCGAAGTTTTAATCATACTCTAACACCCCCTTATTTTACATCCACTTCAATGCTACCAGCATCGGCCGATTCATACATAGCCAAAGCAATAGCTAATGTGGTACGGGCTGATTCTACCGTGACAAACGGTTGACGATCCTCATTTATGGCTTGAATCATATCGTTCACTATGCGCAAATGCTCTTCAATGCCAAAATCGGCGGCACCGGTCGCTGCTGTCCCTTGCGAGGCCACGCCAATTTTGCGAATTTGCGCATCTTCAGGTTGCTCATCGCGAAACTTCCATGTATCAATGCGCTCGCCCACCATAACGGCGGTACCATTTTCGCCGTTGATCTCAATACGAATATCGGTACCGGGGAACAAAGCTGTGGACGCTTGCACCACGCCTGTGGCTCCATTCTTGTAGGTGAGAAATGCCTGCACAGTATCTTCTAGCTGCACCTGCGGATGCGCCAAATTCATGGTTTTAGCCATCACTTTATCCACCGGACCAGCCAAATACTGCAAAAGGTCGATGTAATGAAATGCATGCTGAATAATAACTCCTGCACCTTGGGCGCGTGAGCTACGCCAATCATCCATCATGTAGTAATCTGTGGAGCGGTACCATTTCATATAAGCATCAGCAGCAACAATACGACCGAAGCGACCTGAATCGATAGCCTTTTTTATAGCCTGAATAGCTGTGCGTGTGCGCACATTAAGCACTACACCCAGCTTCACGCCTGCTTGGCGACAAGCAGCTGCCATCTCATCTACTTTTTCTAGCGTCATCTCAGGTGGTTTCTCCACCAACACATGCTTACCGGCTTGTGCTGCTTTAATTACATACTGGCCATGGTAAGCATTAGGTGTAAGCACATTCACTACGTCAATAGATGGATCAGCGAGTAATTCGTCGATGGTCATCGCTTTGCCGCCATACTTCTCCACACAGGCCTGGGCTCGTTCCGGACGCATATCTGCGGCAGCTACCAATTCGCCACCAGTACTAGCGTTAATAGCTTTGCCGTGAAAATCGGAGATCAAGCCGCAGCCGATCAGGCCAAAGCGTAATTTTTTTACCATATGAATACCTCCTTGGTAAATGTTCCCCTTTTTAGCTGGGAATAAAGACCGCTTTTAAGCCCTTCTGCTGTTCAAGTTGAGAGAATACATACTCCCAGTTGCTCAAGGGTTCTTGATAAGTGATTAGCGGTGCTACATTCACCTTACCACTGGCAATGAGTGAAATGGCCCGATCCCAGCTAGTATAGCTGGTAGAAATGTTAAAGAACACATCCAGACCCTTGAAGATCGCTTTATCCCATGAGAAAGAGATGCGCTCTTTGCCAGTCATACCAATAACGCCGATACGTCCTTTTTTACGCACCAATTCAACGGCAGAGTTAATGGCTGGCTCCGCCCCACTGGCTTCCACAACCAAATCGGCTCCGCGTCCATCTGTTAGCTCCAGCACCCTATCTAAAGGATTAGCTTGTGCTAGGTTTATCACCTCGGTAAAACCTAGTTCACGGGCGACAGGCAAGCGCGACTCTTCGTCTCTAGGAGTACCAATAATAACCACTTTTTTGGCACCGCCGGCTCGAGCTGCCATAGCTGCCAGTAAGCCAATAGGCCCTGGACCTTGAACCACTACTACGTCTTCTGGTTCAACCTTACTGCGCTCCAGCACGTCGTGTACAACGTTTGCTGTGGGTTCTACCAATGCTGCTGCGGCATATTCGAGTGAGTCGGGAATGCGGTGCAGTAAATGCACAGGCATCACCATGTATTTAGCAAAGGCTCCATCAATACCCCAGCCAATTGAGCGTTTACTGTTGCATACTTGCACATTGCCAGTGCGGCATAAATAGCAACGACCGCATGCTTTGTTATGCGGTTCACCAACCACTCGGTCACCGGGCTTAAAATCGTCGACACCAGCGCCGACTGCGCATACTTGCCCAGAAAACTCGTGGCCCAAAATCACTGGCGGCCAATACGGGAAAGTATCGTGCTTCACATGAATATCGGTACCACATACACCCGCAGCCTTAATTTCAATAAGAACTTCTCCCGGGCCCGCGCTGGGAACCGGTACTTCACGCAGTTCTAAATTACCTGGCCCCTTGGCCGTTTTAACTAGCGCCTGCATTATTACAGACTCCTTCCGATATATGTTACCAACACTTCTGCTGCCTTAAGAATCTCGTCTACGTTGATATGCTCCTCACGACTGTGTGCATATTTTAAATCACCAGGCCCGAATACCAATGTAGGTATTTTTAACTGGTTATTATAAAGCCAAGCGTCGCAAGAGGCTGTCATAGCGGTGATCTCCGGTTTTACACCTACCGATGAACATGCCGCTTCTATACCCTTTACCAACGAATGATCGACTGGAATTACATTAGCGTCGTGCTTATAAATGAAGTTAATCTCGAAGTTATCGCGCAGCCACTCGTCATCGCTTTCCGCGATAGCCCGGCGCATACCCTCCATAACCTCTTCGCGAGTAACGTTGGGTAGCAGCCCCATTACACCGCGGAATCTTGCCACGCTAGGTGCTGTGGCTGGCCAATCGCCAGCATGCAATTCACCAAATGTGATGGGCATGGGGTTGGCGAATTTATCAAATAATGGTACGTGCCGCGAAGCTGCCAATAGGTTGGCATGATACTTTTCTAATAGGTCAATGGCAATTATGGCCTTTTTGAGTGCACTGACTACATCGCCAGCCCGCCCAGAGTGGCCAGATCGACCATAGCAGGTAACATCAAACCAAACGGCTCCACGCACTGAAGGCTGAATAGTCATATTGGAGGGCTCCATAACAATAGCAGCATCGGCCTTAGCACCCCTACGGACCATGGCTAAAGTGCCGTTACCTCCGCATTCTTCCTCTATTACAAAGTGGTAATTAACTTCGCCGCTCGGTAAACCTAATTCTGCTAAAGCCTCGGCCACTAAATACATGGTAACAGCCTGGCCTTTGGCATCACATGCACCGCGCCCGTAAATAACTCCGTCTTTTACAATTGGTTTATAAGCGTTATCTTGACCCGGGGAGGGTGGCACAGTGTCTAGGTGTGTATTGAATATCAGCGTTTTACCTGGTTTTTTCCCTTTTTGTACGGCCAGTATGTTGGGTCGATCAGCGTACGTGAGACCCTCTATAGGGAACGAATAATCGGGATCTTCCACAATGCTCTCTGGCACCGTCACAAAATCGCACTGCTGGCATAGGGGTTTTAGTTTCTCCATCAGGTAGCGCTGGGCAGCGCCTTCGCCACCACGAGTGGATGGAATAGCAATTAAATCACAAAGTATTTGTGTAACGCTGTCACGCCGAGAGGCCAAAAATTCAGCCAGCTTTTTGGAGTCCAATGGCAATTTACATATCCTCCTTACAATGCTATGGCCACACCCGGCCAGCCTGCAGTTCTTTGCAAGTGGCCGGGTGCAACTGGCTTAAAACTGAGCAAATACCCGCTCAAGAATGTCTACGGCTTCTTCGGCCTGTTCCATGGTGATTACCAAAGGTGGTGCTACACGAATTACGTTTCCGGCTACCCGACCCATAATTACACCTTCCTGGGCCGCTCGACGGATAATTTCCATGGTTATATCTGGTGCAGGTTCAATACTCTCGCGATCCTTCACAATTTCCAAGCCAATAACTAGGCCACGACCACGCACATCGCCTAGTATTTGCGATTTCTCCTGCACCTTTTGCAACCTTTCCTTCATATAAGCCCCAACTTTAAGGGCATTCTCCGGCAGTTTCTCTTCTGCTATAATATCTAAAACTGCCAGCCCTGCAGCACTCGATACCGGGTTACCGCCATAGGTGCTACTCATTTCACCTGGCCCCAGCGCACTAATTAAGCGCGTTTCAGTCAGCATTGCCGCTGCAGGAACACTACTACCAATGCCTTTGCCCAAACATAATACGTTTGGACGTAAGCCTTCCCACTCCAGTGCGAACAGCTTACCAGTGCGACCAAAAGAGGCTTGCACCTCATCAAGAATAAATATGATATCGCGTTCTTTAGCCCATTGCTCCAACTTCTTCAAGAAGCCATCTGGTGGGAATATAAAGCCCGATGAACCCTGATATGGCTCAATAATTAAGGCGGCAATATCGCCCGTCGACTGAGCTTCAACCACTCTATCTAAAAACTCTAGGCAAAACATCCCGCAACTCTCGGGTTTCTTTTTGAAGGGACAACGGAAACAGTAAGGATACGGTGCCAAAATGGAACCGGGAACTACCGGACCAAACTTACGCTTTGTACCCGTTTTGCCAGCTACAGACATAGGCCCATAGGAGCGACCGTGGAACCCACCGTAAAACGAGAGTATCTCGTGACGACCTGTGGCACGCCTTACCACACGCAAGGCAGAGTCAGTTGCCTCACTGCCCGTAACGGTGAAAAAGCAGCGGTCCAGATTTTCAGGGGTCGCTTCTACCAACCGCTTCGCCAATGTAACCCGCTCAGGGGTGGGAAAGTCATAACAGTTCATTAAGCGACCTGCTGCCCGTTGTATAGCAGCGGTCAGCTTTGGATGGCAGTGACCCACATTGGTCACCAACACTCCTGAGGTAAGGTCAATGAACTTATTGCCATCCACATCCGTAATAATAACGCCCTGGGCACTATCCCAAACAATAGGTGCTTGCTGGCTAGTGGTACCAGACTCATATTTCGCGGATTCTTCCATGTACTTTTTAGACAGCGGTCCAGGTAGCTGTCCTTTTACGTTAGCATACATCAGACGTCGGCCTCCTTAGATAATACCTCCGGGTTAACAACAAAGCGGGGCGGCTTGCCTTCCCGGAAGCGAAGAATATCGCCCACAATTTTTTCGCGAATATCCCAACCTGCTTCAACTGAACACCAACCCAAATGAGGGGTAAGTATAACATTATCTAATTTTAAGAGTTCAAAATCAGGTACTGGTGGTTCTTTATCGTAAACATCAATGCCAGCTCCAGCGATTATGCCGTTTTTAAGCGCCCAAATTAAAGCATCTGTATCAATTAGACCAGCGCGGGCTGTGTTTACTATATGAGCTGACGGTTTCATCATTTCAAATTGGGGACGACTAATTAAGTGACGTGTTTCTTCATTGAGTAAAGCGTGCATGGTGACAATATCCGATTTTCTCAATAGCTCATCTAACCCAACGAGTTTATCGCCAAGAAACCCCCGTCGTTTTTCCGAAATAAACGGATCGGCCACCAATATTTCTACACCAAAACCCTGTAGCCGGTTATAAACGCGACTACCAATCCGTCCAAAACCAATAATACCTATTGTTTTACCTTCTAAGCGGTAAATAGGTGCCAATGTGGTGAAATCCCACTGGCCTCGCTGGGCTGATTCTTCCAATACACGGCGCCCTGCACCTAATCCTCGCCAGGTGGCCATAATAAGCGCTATAGCCTGCTCAGCCACTTCATCCGGACAATAGTCGGGAATATTAGCAACAACAATGCCTTTGTCTGTGGCCGCGGCTACATCCACATTGTCATAACCAATTCCATGGCGAATAATCAACCGACAACGCTCCAGGCTATTAATCACCTCGGCAGTCAGCGGGACCATATTAACCACAATAATATCAGCATCTTTAATTTTGCTAATAACCAACTCGGTAGGAGCAAATTTTAATTGGTAACTCTCAAAAACCACATCGTCATACTTGGAGAGTTGTTCAACCTCCCACTCCAAATCAGGCTCGATGTAGTCGGTAACGACCACCTTTAATTGACTCAATACAATGCGCTCCCCTCTGGTTACCTGCTCCACCGGGCAGGGATTTATCCTTTACAAACCGGTCGGCAACTAGCAGCCGACCGATAAATGGCTTCAACAACCTCCATGTCTTTTTGCCCTTCATCTCCAGGAATAACTGGTTTACTCCCGCTGTTGATGGTTTGTGCCAGGTCACGTAAATAATGTACGCCTAAAATACCGCAATAACCAGGCGCCGGCTGAATATCAAACAGGTATTTGCGCAACGGAGCTGAGGCATACTCACCTTCTTCGGAGCATACGAACAACTCGTCACTAGTCCCTTCAAATGCCGGACTCCAAGCAATAGTGCCTTTGGTTCCCCGAATGCCAATGTAAAGGTCGCGCCCATGCGGATAAGTATCGGGAACTAGATACGAAATATCCAAAAATGCCTTTGGACCTTTACTAAAGGTAATGAGAGCGAGAGCTTGATCTTCTACATCAATACCCGGATAAATACTCTTCATTTCGCCGTAGGCTGAAACCACTTCGTCATCTAAGAACCAGCGGAACAGATCTATCCAGTGTACACCCAAATTGTGCATTGCTCCGCCGCCACTTTGCTCTTTTTGTAGAATCCATGGTGAAATTTGCAAATACCTGGTCGGTTTGCCAGCGGCTGTCCGCCCTTCCAAAGCAATAACCTCACCAATGGCACCCGTTTGCAACAACCGTTTTATCTCTATAGCCACCGGGTGATAACGCCATAAGTACGGTGTGGATAATATCACACCATTACGCCGACAAACTTCCACCATTTCACTAATACTTTGTGATGTGGCGGCCATTGGTTTTTCCACCACTACATGTTTGCCCGCCTTAGCAGCTGCTTGCACTGCAGCCAAACACTCTGCATGTGGTAAAAAGATTAAAACAAGATCAATATCGTCACGTTTAATAACATCGACCCAATCGGAATAACCGGTTAGGTTATGTGTAGTGGCGAACTTTTCGCGCACTGCGGCATCACTTTCGGAAAAAGCCACTGCTTTCATCTGTGGCACCTGTGCCAACAAGGCCATATAACCCTCAGGGTGTAGGTGCCTCAGGCCAATGAGACCTACGCCTATTGTTTTCATATAATAACCCGCCTATCTTTTATTGCTACTAAATCATGCTAAAACTTGCCTTGCCGTTCTTGAAAGTGCGTGGCCTTCCCCAAGGAAGGACCGCCAATTTTCACCCATTCAGCTGTTAGCTCAATCATCTCACGCAGTGTTACCCGCGGGTATCCAAAAAGCTGATGCGAACGGGAAGCATTACCTAATAAAGCAGTGGGTTGTTCGCTGCCAGTAAAGACAGGCTCTACGCCTAACAATTCGCCAAAGCGAGTGGCCAGCCAGCGTATGGATATTGTCTCCGGCCCGGTTATAGTAAGTACCCGTGGCGGACAATCACATACATGCAGGCTGCGCAGTGCCTGTTCGTTGGCATCTCCTTGCCATATTACATTGGCGTTACCCATAGAAAGATCGATTGGCCGTCCCTCTTTAATAGCATTTGCTACTTCAAATAGCACGCCGTAACGCAAATCAATGGCATACATCAAGCGGAACAATACCATAGGTATGTTATAGCGGTGCGAGAAGCTTTCGAAAACGCGTTCACGCCCTAGTACAGATTGTGCATACTCGCCTACAGGACCAGTGGGCTGTTCTTCTGAGGCACCCCCACCGTAAACAGGCGTTAATGGGTACACGTTGCCACTGGAGAACACCACTATGCGGCTGTTACGAAACCGCTCGGCCACCCGGCCGGGAATATATGAGTTCATCAGCCAAGTGAGGTGTTCTTTGCCTGTAGTACCAAATTTCAACCCCACCATAAAGATAACATTTTTAACATCGGGTAAGGCTGCTAAATCGGCTTCTTTGGTGACATCGGCCACAACGGTCTCTACGCCAGCCGAATTAAGCTCATCAACCAAACCTTTTGAAGAGAAGCGAGCGGCACCTATCACCTTTTGCCCACTGCCGGCCTGATCAATTGCATTTTTTGCTAATTTGGCTAGGCTGGGGCCCATTTTCCCGCCTACACCTAACACAAGAATATCCCCATCTAACCTGGCCATATCATTAACCAATGATGATGATGGTTCTGCCAGTTTGCACTCTAACTCTTCCACAGTACGCAACAACTCACCCAACGTGTTCACCATCGCTTTCCGTATACAAAATCCCTGTTGTTTTCTCAATAGCGAAGGCAATATCCTCCAAGCTACCCTCCATGTTAAGAGTAGTAGGTTTTATATAGCTAATTTCACTACTTTACCGCTCTCGCGAGC
>CAYMKM010000045.1:0-3184 GCA_964390985.1 uncultured Clostridia bacterium
GTCTCCCTCCCGCAATAGGAGTTGCCTCCTTATAAGGTAGGCAGTTACGTGCTGGTTGGATACTGAAGGAGAGTAGTTTAAATAATCACACACTATCAATCCCCCTAATAATGCTTTACCAATAATAGGTATAAATGGTATTATGTTGAACGCGCCTAGTACAAAAACGGAGTGAATTAGATTTGCAGCATAGTACCATAACAAAACCCTTGGCACAACGGTTGCCAGTTTATTATCGGTTATTAAAAGAGCTTTCTGATCAAGGCGTAGAGCGCATCTCTGTTACCGAGTTAGGTACGCGCATCGGTATACTACCAGCACAAATACGCCATGATTTTAGCTATGTTGACAACTTTGGGCCACAAAGTAACACATATGTGGTAGATGATCTACTTGCTGCATTCGGCAAGATGCTTGGTGATGATCAGCGTGTAAAACTCGTATTAATAGGTTCCGGGAATCTAGGTAGAGCGTTGGCGAGCTATGAAGGGTTTCGCAAGCGAGGATATCAGTTTGTAGCTGTATTCGATGAGGACAATGCATTAAACAGCAGAGTAGGTGTGCTAGAAGTACGACCTATTTCTACATTGAACGACTACCTACGCAGTCACCAGGTGGATATTGGCGTAGTTGCTGTACCTGCATCAGCAGCGCAAGAAATAACCGATGTTTTTGTCAATCAGGGAGTCAAAGCCATATGGAACTTTGCGCCTGTTCGCTTGCTGGTGCCCTCTGATGTTGTTGTGGAACACATACATTTGAGCGATAGCCTAATGTCATTGGTGTTTCGTTTGCATGCTGGGCAAACAAGTCAACAATAAAAGTAAGCCGCCGGATGAGAAACCATTTCCGACGGCCACTTTGGGTTGCTTTAGTTTTTATTCAATATTCGGGTTGGCGCGAGGTGGTAGCCAAGGTCTGTTGCTGCCAAATTTGCTATCTACCACAGCGCCAATGGAAATTAAAGATACGAACAGACTGACGAAACTGTTTAACACAGGTACATAACCAACCAAGCCAAGGATTAATACGCCTATAGCTAGTTGTGCGAGGCTACTCGATTTTGATTTTGTGGTTTGGCTAACTTTATCGCCAAGTAATAAGGCCAAGCTGGTGTAACCGAGCACTTTGGCCGCAAGAAAGCCTAAATATAGCAGAGGAATAAGAGGAATACCCACAATAGTTATCAACAGCATCAATGTTGCTGGGATAAGTAAAAACCAAGCCAGCAACCCAACTAAAGTCGAACGTAGTGGTTGTTGTTCCATCACCTGGCGTACGCCTTTGCTAGCATTGGGGAAAAACGATAAGGTGATCAAAGCAATAGCAAACCAGCCGGCCATGAGGAACAGATGCCAAACAGGGTTGCGGAAAGTGATTCCTCTATACCACCACTGGGGCACAAAGGGTAAAGAACGCAGCGACATACCAAAATTCACATCATTAATGGTACCCGAGATGCGTGCCCTATCACCTACAATTCCGTTACCTACGCTGGTAACGTCACCTTGAACCACTCCATTTTCACCAAAGTTAACTTTTCCACCTACAGATACAACATCGCCGTTAATCTGACCGTTAACTGTGATATTGCCAGCTATTGCTACAGCATCGCCATTTAGTACGCCATCAACACGTACTTCGTTGAAAATGACTACTAAATCGCCGTTATGAGTAGTGTTAACTGGTACTATAATTTGCTTACCAAACTGGACTGAAGTCCCTTGCTGTACCATGGCAGCAGCTGGAGCAGCTATGATTATTAATAGCAGAGATATTAGTAGTGCATACTTAAAATGTAGGCTTTTCATCTACACTCACCCTTTCTGCTTTAATAGATGCCAGCTGTTACACCAATTATCACGCTAAAACCACCAACAGAATAATTGGCGTAACCCACTTTGGTGTTGCGTTGTTTCCATTGACCATCGCTCATAGACATGCCTAGACCTAGTTTGGCCTCAAGTGCTAAGAAATCAGTTATTTGCATACGGGCGCCGGCATAGGGTTCAATAAACCAAAAAGATGAACTCACAATATTTTCGCGCCCCCCTTGACGGGCGTCTTCCCAGGATTGTACGTCGCTTCCCAGCAGAAAATGTAAATATGCCTTACCTACCCCAGCCTTAGCCCCAGTTATTAAGGTGAATAATCCTTGCGGGAATGATTTTTCAATTGATACACCAGTGATGTTTAAAGAGAGTTCAGCTTTGCCCTCTTGAGCGGTCATTTTACCAGAACTAACGAAACCACCTACCGCCCAGCCCTGACGACTGCCACTGAAGCTATTAGCATCGACTAGTAATATACCTTGGCCAAGTATATCAAAGTTAGCTAAAGCCTTATTGTTGAGTTCTGCAGTATCCACTATAAGACTCACTAAGTTCATACCTGAATATCGAGTATCATCGGTGTAATATGCGGCTGCTGCATAACCCGATAGCATAGTGATACAACCTATTATTAAAAAAGCTGTTAGAATCCATGAAGACCGTCGATATACCATGAGCAACACCCTTTCTTATCTTTGTTACACCTGTTTACCAGCTAACACCAAATGCCCAATAATCGGCGATCCGACCGCTAGCTCCTGTTGGATATGTAAATTACCTGCTGCTAACAATTCACGTAGCTGCTGAATATTGGGTGTTAAAAACGCAGCCTTGGCTTCGGGGTGCATTACACGACTGATTTCCTTAAAGTGTGCTGGTGTGATTAAGTTTAGACTATTCGGTGTTAAAATGCTAGCGATGGCATTTATGCTTGCCGAAGAGAAGGGCAGCCTTTGCTGCGACCATACTGAAAAAGAAGCTTTGTGAGGGAGAATACCCCCAGCGGGTGCTAAGCGACGCCAGTTTTGCTGACTAGTAGTAAGCTGCTGTTCATCGAAGCTACAGCCTAATAAGCGGGTGGCTGGACCCAGTAACCCTCTTTCTATAACTACCAAGCCTTCGTGGCAAAAAGGATCAAGGAATTCATCTTGTGCACCGGCTACACATAGTGCGCCCAAACTGGCCGCCAAAGCTCTGGCTTGTCCACTAATTTGACGTAAAGCCGGATAATCAATCTCTGCCAAAAACTCAACCCATACCGAATTGGTATCAATGCGTATACGCAAAGTGCGAGGGTTACCTGGCGCACGGGCGCTACGCAACCCCAATGTTTTTGCCAACGCATTGACAGA
>CAYMKM010000045.1:3284-12211 GCA_964390985.1 uncultured Clostridia bacterium
TCGCCGGGTAATAAACGTAACCATTTGGCAGAAACAAGTGGTGCACTAGCTTTACGTTTGACACTTGGTTTTGAAATAGTGGTTTGTCGTGCTGCCGTGGAGCTTTTGTGCTGCGCTAACACCCTATCTAGTTCCTGTTTCACCACGGGAGGCAAATGTTGTGTATCCATTGCCCGCAGAGCATCAGCCATATCCTGTGTCATAATTTTCCCCAGTGAACGCAGTATGGCTACCGAAACCGCCCGGTTGTTATCGGGGAACGCCTGCCATAAGGCTTGCCGTGCTGCCAACCGATTATGATTGCCCAAGCCAACACTAGCCTGCAAGCGCACCACGGCATCGTCATCATTTATAGCGTGTGCTAAGCCGCGCAAGGCATCAGGGTGTTGTGTGGAACTAAGCACCTGCGTTGCTATAAGGCGCAGGTTACGATCGCGGGAATTTAGCAGTCGATCGACCGCTGAAATGGCGGGTCTACCCTCGCGGGCCATTTGGCGCGCCAGGCGAATACGTTCCTCACCTTTAGCAGCTAACATGAGATCTATATACTCTTGCAAACGCTCCTGACGAGGGTCGGCAGTAGCCGATTCCCCGTTTGGCCGTTTATAAGGCTGTCGATCATATTGTGGTTTTCGTTGCGGTGGCGAATGATGTTTCTGATTGTGCATAGTGCGCCCTCCATTTGGTTAAAACATGCGTCTGCGAGCCAGTGCCCAAGCAGCACCCCCCGAGATAACAAAGCTAATCGCGATGATACAAGAAAAAGCCCATGGTGCATTCTGCCCTGGCAAGGCGACGTTCATGCCGTATAAGCTGGCCACAATGGTAGGTATCGCCATTACTATAGTAACCGATGTTAGGAACTTCATCACAATGTTCAGGTTGTTGGAAATAACTGAGGCGAAGGCGTCCATGGTACTATTTAATGTGCTGCTATAAACGTCGCCCATCTCAATAGCTTGTTTATTTTCGATGATCACATCATCTAGCAGGTCTTCATCATCGGGGAAAAGGCGTAAAATAGTAGAAAACTCGTTGTCGACAGCGTTTTTCTTTAGCTGAGAACGTAACAGTCTATCCATTACAACTTGGTTCGAACGCAGCGAGGTTGTGAAATAAATAAGCCCTTTGCTCAGGGTGAGTAGGTCAATTAACTCTTTGTTTTTCATAGAACGCATTAAAGCCGCTTCAATGCTATCTTTTTTTCGTTCTATTAACCGCAGGTACTTCAAGTATTGATTGGCAGTAACATAAAGCGTCTGTAAAAGGAAGCGCGAACGCTTGGCGGTATGCAAACCACGCAGGCGGTTGGCCACCAGTGTATCCACCGCTTCATTACGTTCCAGACAAACGGTAACCAGGTAATTATCGCTTATTATTATACCGAGCGGAATAGTGTCAAAGCGGATATCGCCACGCTTAACCGGTACATTGATAATAACCAACATTTGCCCTTCCTCATAATCTAGACGCGGCTGCTCCTCTTCATCCAAGGCTGCGCGTATGAAATCCGGACAAAGGCCAGTTAGTGCTATTACCTGCTCAATTTCGAAATCGGTAGGATTCTCCATATAGATCCAAGGGCTTTTGGTTTCGGCGATGTTTTCTACTTCGCGGAGTTGTTCATTTAGCGTGGCGAAAATACGAATCATGCAGTATTCCCCCTGTCTGGTCCATCTACACTATACTGCTCTTACAAGCTTATTGCTACACGTAACCTGCAGGACGAAAGGGCTAATCGTTTTTACTAGGACATTGGTACTTGCCAAAATGAAATACCTGCAGTTTTTTATTATTATTCATTCGTAATTCAAGAAAAACCTTGGGAATTAACGATTTATATATGAGACCCGGCAGGAGGCCGAATGATCTATGTCGTAATGCATAATGACAGAATATGCCAATATGCACATGATGGGAGTGGTTACCGATGGATAATATGAGAGGCTTCTCGGGGTTCCAACACACCAGTCGTATATTAGAACGCACATTGGATGCCTTGGGGCTAAGGCATCGTGTTACAGCACACAACATAGCAAATGTTAACACACCAGGCTATCAGCCGCGGCAGGTGAGTTTTGAAGAGTCTCTAGGGCAAGCCATGCGGATTGATGCACAAAATAGGCAGGCTAATGTAACCTCCGTTAATTCGGCAACCAATTTTCGCATTAACATTGCCCAACAACCCGTGACCATCTTACGAGCTGATGGTAATGGCGTTGATGCAGATAAAGAGATGGTTACCATAGCAAAAACAGTGATAGCCTACAATGCCATAACCACATTGACCAGTAGGCTTTATAGTCGAGTACGTTTAGCTGTAAAGGAGGGTAGAAACTGATGGCATCGTTTTATGCTATGGATATTAGTGCTTCCGGTTTGAGTTCTGAGCGGATGCGCGCTGAGGTGATCGCCAGCAACTTGGCTAACGCTTCTAGCACCCGTAGTAGCCGGGGTGGGCCATATCGCCGGTTGCTTACGGTGTTATCAGCTAATGAAGAGCGCTGGCAACCAAGCCGAAGCGTACATGGGCGCGCCAGGTTCGCTGGTGTTGGCGTAAGCGTGCTTGGTATAGTTGAAGATTCTAGTCCTTTACCTATGCGCTACGACCCTTCACACCCAGATGCAGATGCTGAAGGGTATGTAACCATGCCTAATGTAGATCCGGCGATGGAAATGGTGGATCTTATTACTGCCAGCCGGGCTTATGAGGCTAATGTAACAGCTTTAAACGCGGCTAAGCAGATGGCCATGAAAGCCCTGGATATTGGTAGAGCCTAAAAAGGTGGTTTAAACATGCAGATCAACGGTATTGGTGCTCGCACTAACGCCCCGCGACCCATCGGCAACCAATCAACAGCACCAGGGTTTGGGCAAATGCTGGCACAAGCCATAGAAAATGTGAGCCAACTGGAAGTAGCTGCACAGCAAGGCAGCATGCAACTAGCAGCCGGTGAGGTAACGGATTTTCATCAGGTTACGCTAATGGCCGAAAAAGCGGAACTAGCTCTAAATTTGACGTTAGCCGTTCGCAACAAAGTGCTGGATGCTTATCAAGAAATTATGCGCATGCCTGTATGATGATTTCTTATTAGTGGAGGAGTACTAATGGCCACCTTCTCGGAGGCGACAACCAACCTAAGTCGGCAGTTGCGTACCGGCTGGGGTAATATGGGGCCGCTGCAGAAGCTGCCTATTGTGCTAGCCACTGTGGTAGTGTTTGCTACTTTAATTTTTCTTTCATTTCGTATGGGCAATCCCAACTATGCTGTTTTGTTTGCTAACCTCTCCGATACCGATGCTGCAGAAATCACCAGTGCTTTGCAAGAAAACGGTGTTCGTTACAAATTAGCTGAGAGTGGCTCTGCTATTTTAGTGCCTGGTAACGAAGTTTACCAGCGCCGTTTGGATATGGCGAGTAAAGGCTTGCCACGAGGCGGTGTGGTTGGTTTTGAAATTTTTGACCAAACGTCGTTAGGGCAAACCGATTTTGAAAGGGAAGTGAAGTATCGGCGGGCGCTGGAAGGCGAATTAGTACGCACCATACGCGAATTCCAAAATATAGCCGATGCTCGTGTTCATTTAGCCTTACCGGAACGAAGCGCCTTCGTACGTGATCAAGGGAAAGCTACAGCTTCAGTGGTATTGCACTTAAAACCCGGGGCGCGGCTGACAAATACGCAGATAGCAGGCATTGCCAACTTGGTGGCTTGTAGTGTGGAAGGTCTGCAGGCAGAAGAAGTGGTCATTGTAGATAGCATGGGAAACGTGTTATCTGACACCAAGGCTGCAGCTGATATATTAGCCAGCGGTACAGTATTAGAGCAGCTACAAGTACAACGAACTTGGGAAGGCAGCTTAGAAGATCGTATACGCAATAACCTTGAGCCGATTTATGGCACTGGCAAAGTGCTAGTAATGGTCACTGCTGATATGGATTTTGATGCTCAAGAGGAGACTAAAGAAATATACGAACCTGCTGTTCCAGGTGGCCTTGCACGAACAGTAACAACAGAAGAGAGCAGCGATGTAATACCAGTAACCCTTGGTATATCCGGGGTGGCAGCTGATGGTAATACTGACCTTGAAAACATAGCCACTACCCTTGGCAATGGTAGTAGCCTACATACCAAGGCCAATAGCGTTGTTTATGATCACAACTATACCATGCAAAGGCGAGTGATAGCCCCTGGCCAACTAAATAGTTTGGCGGTGGCTGTAATGGTGGATGGTTCTTTAACCAGCGCCGATCGTGAGAAAATTCGCAGTACCGTTGTTACTATGGCCAACGGTGTAACAGGTGGACGTATTGAACCACAAGTTGCGGTGGATAGCGCTATGTTCCAGCAACAGGAAGTTGAGGATTGGCCACTAGAACCGGCTGCTCCCGTTGCTAGTAAAGGTGTCAGCAATAAGCTACCTATATACCTAATCATTGGTGGGGTTGGCTTGGCAATGTGCACTCTTTTGGCAGTTATGCTGCGTCGACAACCCAAACAACAGGAAATTAACATGGCTGTAGCCCAAAAAATAGCGGAAGCGCAAACCGCCGCCGCGTTAGCTCAATCAGTAGAGGATGGCAAAGAAGAGCAACGACGAGAGATAGAATCCATGGCTAAGCAGCGACCGGCAGAATTTGCCAGCTTAATACGCTCATGGCTTTCAGAGGAGTCTTGATGGCATGGTTGTTAAATCGGCACAGTCTACAATGTCAGGCGCTGTAACCCGTCTGAACGGTAAGATGAAAGCTGCCGTTTTATTAGTAGCATTGGCCCCTGATGCAGCCTCAGGTGTGTTTCGACATTTGACTGAAGCAGAGGTGGAAACACTTACAAAGGTTATAGCAACCTTGCCGCAAGTGAATCAGGATACACGCGATGCTGTTTTGCGCGAGTTTCATACCATGGTACAAAACAGCAGTAAGCATCGTACTGCTGGTCCTGCATATGCCCGTGCGTTATTGGAGCGATCATTAGGTGTCGACAAAGCAGACATTATTATGGGGAAAGTGGAAGGACAAAGCAAGCAACGACCTTTCGGCTTTGCTAACCGGGTGGAACCAGCTCAGTTGATGGAATTTATTCGCAGCGAGCATCCACAAACCATCGCCCTTATTTTGGCCCATCTAAAACCTAATCAGGCTAGTGCTATTCTATCTGGGTTACCAGCCGAACGCCAGGTTGAAGTGGCGCATCGTTTGGCCACACTGGATAGGGCCGATCCGGATCTGTTGCGGGATATTGAGGAAGTGCTCCGGCACCGCCTGTTGTTAGTGGATGTTTCGGAAACTCAATCCATAGGCGGAGTCGATGTTGCAGTGGAGATATTAAACAGAGTCGATTCAACCACGGAACGCGCCATAATGGATGGTCTAGAAATTGATAATCCGGAATTGGCTGCAGAGATTAAAAAACGCATGCTGGTCTTTGAGGATCTTGTCTACTTGAATGAACAATCCATACAGCGGGTTATTCGCGAAGTTGAAGCCAAAGAATGGGCACTGGCATTAAGAACCGCCAGCGAAGAGGTTTCGAATTGTATATTTAGCAACATGTCAAAACGTCTTACCGAACTAGTGCAAGAGGAGATGGAGTATTTAGGGTTAGTGCGGTTGCGTGAAGTAGAAGAAGTACAACAGCGCATAGTGGGAGTAATTAGGGAGCTTGAAGAGGCAGGTGAGGTCGTTGTATCGCGCATCGATGAAACCGAAGTCTTCGTCTAACATTATAAAAGCAAATCAACCAATTGCTGCAGGCGATTCGCTGGCTAATACACTAACTGCGCCAGTGTTTTCAGTTAAAACCCCTAATTTCCGTATTGCACATTCCAATCAATGGACAAAGCATAACTCTTTGCAGTTCTTGGCCCAGGCCCGAAAAGAAGCCAACGAGATACTTATGGCAGCTAAGAATGAAGCGGAGAAAACTCGAAAAGCAGCCTATGAAAAAGGTTATCAGGATGGGTTAGAAGCCGGTCGTCAACAAGGTCAACAAGAGGGCACAGCGGAGGGTATGGCCTTGGGCTGGTGCAATGGCATGGAACGTGCTCAGCATACTATTAACACTGCAGAGGAAGTACTGCGGGTTGCCGAGCAGGTACGCAAAGAGGCACTGCAGTCACTAGAGGGCGATATTATTGAATTAGCCTTGGCCATAGGCGAGAAAATTGCCCGCCATGAAATATCAAGCAACATGGCATACATAACAGATTTCGTTGAAGCAGTGATGCAACAAAACTCTTCAACATCTTATATTACTGTACGAATACCACCTGGCGAGGGCGATAACACAGCCGAACAGGTGGGTAGTGTTTTGCAAGATTTAACAGAGAACCTACGTGTAGTGGTAGATGAAGACCTAGAGCCAGGGGACTGCATTGTGGAGAATGAGGCCGGTATTTTTGATGGGCGTATACAAAGCCGTTTGGCTAGTATGCGCTCAGCTTTTAAGGCGGTGCAATGCGTTGACATCCCCAGTTGATTGCGCCCAGATTAAATGCGATGTTTCCCGTTATAAACAGGTACTAAACAATGTACCGCAATGGGAACATATCGGTCTTATAAAACGGGTAGTAGGCCTTACTATAGAAGCGAGCGGGCCACAAGCCAGCATAGGTGATACCTGTTTCATTCAATCACAAAAACCTGGCGGGCACACTTGCGTAACCATGGCGGAAGTTGTGGGTTTTAGGGACAATCGAATTTTAATGATGCCATTGGGAGAATTATCGGGAATTGCCCCGGGCGCCCGGGTTACATCGGCCCGACGGCCTTTAGGTGTACCAGTAGGTAAGGAGTTAATTGGACGCGTTATAAACGCCATGGGCGAACCTATTGATGGCTTAGGGCCAATAATAGCTAGTGATGAACGGCCAGTTACCAGCCGACCGCCTTCGCCGCTTATGCGCCAGGGTATTACTCAGCCACTTAGTGTAGGGATACGAGCAATTGATACGCTAATAACTTGTGGCAAAGGTCAACGTATGGCAATTATGTCGGGCAGTGGCGTGGGTAAAAGCACCTTATTGGGGATGATGGCGCGCAACACTGCTGCCGATATAAATGTTATCGGCCTCATAGGTGAACGTGGCCGTGAGGTGCGCGAATTCTTAGAACGTGATTTGGGTCCTTCGGGGTTGGCTCGCTCGGTGGTAGTAGTGGCTACCTCTGATGAACCGCCATTAATTAGAGTACGGGGAGCATTAGTGGCCACTACCTTGGCAGAGTATTTTCGCGATAAGGGGAGCGATGTGCTGCTGATGATGGATTCGCTAACCCGATTTGCCATGGCACAGCGCGAGGTGGGCCTAGCTGTTGGCGAACCGCCTACCACTCGCGGTTACACTCCCTCGGTATTCAGCATGCTACCGCGTTTATTGGAACGAGCTGGTAATGCAGAGAAAGGGACAATAACCGGTTTTTATACGGTGTTAGTAGAAGGCGACGATTTTAACGAACCCGTTGCCGATGCTGTGCGCAGTATTGTAGATGGACATATTGTGCTGAATCGCAATTTGGCTGAGCATAACCACTATCCAGCTATTGACGTACTGGCCAGTGTCAGTCGGTTGATGAACCAAATAACAGCGTCTGATCATCAGGCAACAGCGGGTTGGTTGCGCGACTTATTGGCTACATATCGGGATGCTGAGGATTTAGTGAACATTGGCGCTTACAAACGTGGTTCAAATGCTCGCATTGATCAGGCCTTAGATATGATAGAGCCCATACGTACTTATTTGCAGCAAGGGATTGCAGAAGATTGCACTTGGGAGCATGGAATGTCCGCTTTGCTTGCCTTGGCTGATCAGCAGGAGGTGGTATAATGGCTTTTCGGCTATTACGACTCCTGCGATTGTATGAACAAGAAGAAGATCAGCGCATGCAAGAGTATCAAAGGGCTCAGCTGCACCGCGATGAGTGTGTACAAGCTGTTTTACACTGGGAAAGAGCTCTGGTGGAAGCGTCGCTAGACGAAGCATGCCAGGGAGAACAATTGCAGCAAACATGGACCTACCGTTGCAGGGTGCTAATGCAGTTAGACAGCGCCCGAGAACGCCAGTTAGCTGCGGAAAAGGCCGTTATAGCTGCTCGGGAAAGGCTGCTGGCAGCACGCAAACAGCGTAAAACCATGCAGTCGTTAGAGAGTAAGCATGACGCCAGGGTTCAAGCGGAGCTATTTAGGCAGGAGCAACAGGCTGTCGATGAAACAGGCTTGCGCAACTACCTTGTAGCAAACGGGCAGAACCCATGACTATCTCACATAAGGAAAGGAGGTGAAAAATGCAGACGAGTAATCAGGGCAGTACCTGGCCAACAGTAGCATGGCCTCTAATAACAGCCAAGGTAGATACCACTGTGACCAAAGCTAGCCAGCTCCAGACGGATTTCGCTGCTGTATTAGCGATGTGGTTGGCAACCATTGGTGGTGAATCCAACAATGATGTGCCAAACGAGGAAGCGTCTTTTGTTACGCGAAAGGTTTCCGCAAATGGAGCACATGCTAAAGCAGTTACATTGCCACCAGCTAAGAAAGGAGGCTCCGAGGAGGATAATAATGATGCAGTAAATATGGAGGCAGTTTGTTGGCAGTTATTGGCAGCCTATGCAACACCAGGGAATGAAGCAAAGGGCAGCGATGGTATAGCACAGGTGAGTAGTAGCGCTGCTACTAGTGCATCACCGATAGTAGCCACCATCCCTGCTGGGGTTGATTCCAGCCCTGTTGGGGTTGAGTACATCCCTGTAGGGGTTGATTCCAGCCCTGTAGGGGTTGATTCCAGCCCTGTAGGGGTTGATTCCAGCCCTGTTGGGGTTGATTCCAGCCCTGTTGGGGTTGAGTACAGCCCTGTTGGGGTTGATTCCAGCCCTGTTGGGGTTGATTCCAGCCCTGTAGGGGTTGATTCCAGCCCTGTAGGGGTTGATTCCA
>CAYMKM010000046.1:0-2132 GCA_964390985.1 uncultured Clostridia bacterium
GGAGTAGATTTGGAGCGTATGCGCCGGCAGATTGCCGAATTACTGGGTGGTGGCACCAGTGCCGCCGCAAAAAGAGAGACACGTGGCCGAAAAACTCCTACATTGGATCAGTTTGGTCGCGATCTTACTGAGTTAGCTCGTGAAGATAAACTTGATCCTGTAGTAGGTCGTGAGGAAGAAATACAACGGGTAATTCAGGTGTTATCGCGGCGTACTAAAAACAACCCAGTACTCATTGGTGACCCTGGGGTGGGCAAAACAGCCATTGTAGAAGGCTTAGCACAAATGATAATCAAGGGGAATGTACCCGAGACACTTACCGATAAACGCGTGGTCAGCTTGGATTTGGGCTCGTTGGTAGCTGGTTCAAAGTTTCGCGGTGAATTCGAAGAGCGTTTGAAAAAAGTGATGGATGAAATACGCGGTTCAGGTGACATCATTCTTTTTATAGATGAGATGCACACAATTATTGGTGCTGGTGCTGCTGAAGGAGCTATCGATGCTTCAAACATCCTAAAGCCAGCTTTATCGCGGGGCGAGTTGCAGGCTATAGGTGCTACCACCATCGATGAATACCGCAAGCATGTAGAGAAGGATGCAGCATTAGAACGCCGCTTCCAACCTATTATAGTAGAGGAACCCACTGTGGAAGAGACAGTGCAAATTTTAGAGGTTTTGCGCGATCGCTATGAAGCCCACCATCGGGTGAAAATAAGTGACGAGGCGATGCAATCAGCAGCTAAGTTAGCTGATCGCTATGTTTCAGACCGCTTCTTGCCCGATAAAGCTATCGATTTAGTGGATGAGGCAGCCTCTAAAGTACGCTTATCGGTATTAGTCAGCCCGCCTGAACTGAAAGATTTGGAGCGGGAGATAGAAGAAGTGCAGATGGAAAAGGAGGCAGCCATTAAAAACGAAGAGTTTGAGAAGGCTGCTGATTTACGCGATAAAGAACAAAAAATGACTGCGGATTTTGAGCAGAAAACCAGTGAGTGGAAATCGCAACGCAATCGGCGTGAAGGCACAGTGAACGAAGAAGACATTGCCCAAGTGGTCAGCAGTTGGACTGGCATTCCTGTGGTGAAATTGGCACAAGAAGAGAGTGAACGACTACTTAACTTGGAATCGATTCTACACCAGCGGGTGGTAGGCCAAGACGAGGCTATAGACGCTGTTTCCAAAGCCGTACGGCGGGCTAGGGTTGGTTTAAAAGATCCGCGTCGACCGGTAGGTTCATTTATCTTCTTAGGTCCTACCGGTGTTGGTAAAACCGAGTTGGCTAGGGCATTGGCCGAAGCTTTGTTTGGCGACGAAGATGCGATGATTCTTATTGATATGTCTGAATACATGGAGCGGCACACTGTCTCTCGGTTGGTGGGAGCACCTCCTGGATACGTGGGTTATGAAGAAGGCGGGCAGCTAACCGATAAAGTGCGTCGTCGTCCGTATTCGGTTATTTTGCTCGATGAGATTGAAAAGGCGCACCCTGAGGTGTTTAATATCCTTCTACAAGTGCTAGAGGATGGAAGGCTAACCGACGCTAAAGGTAGAACCGTTGATTTTCGCAATACAGTGCTCATCATGACATCTAACGTGGGCGCACACGAAATTCAACGGGAAACCACCATTGGCTTTAATGTACGGACTGATGAAAAAGCTTCATACGAAAGCATGAAAGGCAAAGTTATGGAGGAACTAAAGCGGACTTTCCGTCCGGAGTTTCTCAACCGCATTGATGAGGTTATAGTGTTTCATGCACTTTCACGCGCTCAATTGGAGCAAATAGTAGACATTATGGTAAGTCAGTTGAGAAAGCAGTTGGGCGATAGGGTACATTTAAAGTTCACTGCTGCTGCCCGTGAACTGTTGGTAGAGAAAGGCTACGACCCTGACTATGGCGCTCGTCCGTTACGCAGAGCCATACAGCGTTTGGTAGAGAACCCGCTTTCAGAAGAGATGCTTCGGGGAGTGTTTAAGGAAGGCGATAACATCATTGTAGATGCCAAGGAGGGTCAGATTAAATTTCGCCAGGGAAAGGAAGAGACAAAGGCGAAGAAATAACGGTAGATTTCCCTTAAGAACACAGTGAAGGAAGGAGATGCTCCTTCCTTCACTTTCTGCGAGGCGTTGCT
>CAYMKM010000046.1:2232-12048 GCA_964390985.1 uncultured Clostridia bacterium
AGAACACAGTGAAGGAAGGAGATGCTCCTTCCTTCACTTTCTGCGAGGCGTTGCTTATGCTTCCCAAACAAAACCGCCCCACTTATGTTTGTCAGGAGTGCGGCGCTATCACAATTAAGTGGATGGGGCGTTGTCCCACCTGCGACGCGTGGAACAGCATTATAGAAGAGGCGGTGGTAAGC
Source organism: uncultured Clostridia bacterium (assembly GCA_964390985.1). Lineage (GTDB taxonomy): Bacteria > Bacillota > Limnochordia > DTU080 > DTU080 > CAYMKM01. Next base: position 2,415 of record CAYMKM010000046.1, read on the forward strand.
ACACCTTCTCATGCGGTCAGTGTTTCACAACCTCCAGTGTGTATAACCGCGTCACTCGAAGACGCCGAACGCCAAGCAACCGGATGGGGTGAATTCGATCGCGTGCTGGGTGGGGGCATAATAACAGGTTCCCTTATTTTATTAGGCGGCGAGCCAGGGGTGGGTAAATCCACACTCCTTTTACAGGTGGCACGGGCCTACGCTGAACGTTGGGGCAAAGTTTTATATATATCTGCGGAAGAATCAGTTCGCCAGGTGCAGTTACGTGCGCATCGGTTAGGGGCTGTCTGTGAAAACTTATACGTGTTAAACGAGACCGATTTAACCGCTATTCTGGCCCAAGTTGATACCATGCAGCCGCAATTAATTGTGATCGATTCTAGCCAGACTGTTGCTAGTGCTGAGTTGAGTTCTGCTGCGGGTAGTATTTCGCAGGTTACAGCCTGTACACAACGGTTAATGCAAGTGGCTAAGAGTACTAACACCACATTTATTATAGTGGGGCATGTGAATAAAGCGGGCGCATTGGCCGGACCCAAGGTGTTAGAACACGCGGTAGATGTGGTATTAAGCTTTGAAGGTGAGAAACATACGCCATATAGGTTGCTAAGAGCAACAAAGAATCGGCATGGCTCTACCTATGAGCTAGGGGTATTCACCATGGAAGAACAAGGCTTGGTGGAGGTGGCTAATCCATCCGCCTGTTTTTTAGCTGAACGGCCCGAAGGAACTCCGGGTACCGCAGTCGTGGCTTGTATGGAAGGTATGCGTCCGGTGTTGGTAGAGGTGCAAGCTCTGGTGAGTGTTGCACCATTTGGCGGCACTCCTAGGCGGCAGATGGCCGGGGTAGACCGCAACCGAGCGGCTATAGTGCTGGCTGTATTAGAAAAACGCGCCGGGTTACAATTGCAGACGCAGGATGTTTATATCAATGTAGCTGGTGGGTTAGCTATTGATGAACCAGCCGCTGATTTAGGTATAGCTCTGGCTGTAGCCTCAAGTTATCGAGGCTTGCCGTTGCCACCGAGCACGCTTGTATTTGGCGAAATAGGGTTAGCGGGTGAGTTACGTAGTGTAGCTCATACACAGCGACGTTTGGCGGAAGCAGAAGCTATGGGTTTTTCCAACTGTGTAGTACCGCAGCGATCATCGTGTACAGCTCGTGGTAATATAAAACTAGTTAAGGTAGCACGCTTGCTACAAGCATTAGGGGCCACCTTGCCAAGCGGTTAATAAAGGGAGTGCCACATTGCGCGAGACAGATAAAAGCGGAGAAGAACTGTTGATGCGTACTTTACGTATGCTGGCCCCGGGCAGTGTTCTGCACGAAGGGTTGGAGAACATACTGCGGGCTCGTACAGGTGCGCTAATTGTGGTGGGCGACAGTGAGCAGGTGTTGGCACTGGTGAATGGTGGTTTTCGCATAGATGCTGAAACTACATCTTCCGCTTTGTACGAGTTGGCCAAAATGGATGGGGCTATCATTCTTTCAAGTGATGCTAGGCGAATTCTCTACGCCAATGCCCACCTTACGCCTAACCCAGTGGTTCCGGCCATGGAATCAGGCATTCGTCACCGCACGGCTGAGCGTGTAGCTCGGCAAACCAGTGAGTTGGTCATTTCCATATCGCAGCGGCGGAATGTTATCACTATTTATCGGGGATCAATCCGCTATGCCCTGCGCGATGTGAGCGTTATATTAGCTAAAGCTAACCAAGCACTCTCTACGTTAGAACGCTACCGGATGGTGCTGCAGCAGGTTTTGGCCAACCTTACTGCGGTGGAATTCGAAGATGTAGCCACGCTATACGATGGTGCCATCAGTATTCAACGGGCACAGCTTGTTAGGCGAATATCACAAGAGATTGAACATTATATTGTGGAGTTAGGTTCTGAGGGGCGTTTAGTTAGCATGCAGCTAGAGGAGATTATGGCTGGTGTTGAAAATGAAGGTTTGCTGGTGATCCGCGACTACCAAGTTGACGATAGTAAGCCGGCTGAGGATGTAATGGCCTCTTTAGACCAGTGGAGCAACGAAGAGCTGCTGGATTTGTCGCTGATCGCTCGTGCTTTAGGCCAGGCTTCTGTAGCTAGCCTAGACACTCCAATAATACCCCGAGGTTACCGATTGCTCAGTAAAATACCTCGTCTGCCGGCATCGGTAATTGATAACCTGGTGACTACTTTCCATACCTTGCCCAATATACTTGCGGCCTCTATAGATGAGCTCGATAGCGTTGAAGGTATTGGCGAGGTGCGGGCTAGAGCCATAAAAGATGGCTTGCGCCGATTACGTGAGCAAGTACTACTCGATAGGCAGTTGTAGTTTCTGATTCATTGACAGTTTTGCTATTAAATGTTAGAATAAGTTGAAATATAGCTTGGCGAGGATCGGAGGACGTGATAGGTCAATGACCTTCCAAGTAGGAGATAAAGTTGTATACCCGATGCATGGTGCCGGGACAATTGAAGCAATTGAAGAAAAGGAAATCTTAGGTGAGAAGCATCGTTATTACATTATGCGTATGCCTATAGGGGACATGAAGGTTATGATTCCCATGAATAATGTTGAGGAGATTGGCGTACGGCAAATTATTGATGCTAGTGAAGTTGAACGGGTATACGATGTACTTCAAGGTGAACGTACAAAAATGGCTCAGAATTGGAACCGCCGTTACCGGGCAAATATGGAAAAAATCCGTAGCGGCGATGTGTATGAGGTGGCCGAAGTTGTCCGCAACCTCTCAATTCGCGATCGTGAGAAGGGCTTATCTACTGGTGAGCGCAAAATGCTTGATAATGCCAAGCAAATTCTCATCAGTGAGATGGTATTGGTACAAGATACTACCGAGCAGGAAATTCAAACTTTCCTGGAAAATTTATAATAATTCAATTAGTAACTCTCCTCCCAGCCAGCTGGCCATGGTTTTTGGAATAACCTGAACATAGGCCAGGTGGTGTTTTGTTGTTTTCGCATAATGAACATGAATTCCATTGGCGACAGCTGGATACCATGTCATAAGTAGAGGTAAATGTAAAGCAAGCAAAGGGAGGTGAATAAATGAATATATTCCGTGCATTCATGGCTATTATTGGTGGATTACTCACTGTACGTGGTGCGATGTTAATGGCCGAATATGGTATATGGCTAGCTGCTAACGATATTGTAGTATTATTGATCATGGCGTTATTGGGGGTTATTATTGGCGCTGTACTGGCTAAGCCCCTATTAGGTTTTGGACGCGAAGTTAATAGCAAACTGATTTCAGTTTTGCATCGTACATCAACCTACGATATTGCTGCGGGATCTATCGGACTTATATCCGGGTTGATAATAGGCATTCTTGCCACACTGCCCCTGCCTAGAGATATCCCGGTAGTGGGTAAAATTTTACCCACGGCAATCACTCTTATCCTCGGATACATTGGTGCTATGGTAGCTGTACGCAAACGCAATGATTTAATGCATATGGCCGATCAAAACAGTCGGTTACAGGATCGGACGCGTTCAGGAAGGGCCCATCCCAACGGGCAGGCAGCACCAAAAATTCTTGATACCTCGGCTATTATTGATGGACGTATTGCCGATGTCGCAAAAACTGGTTTTCTCGAGGGCACCCTAGTGGTACCAAGGTTTGTACTATCTGAGCTGCAGCATATTGCCGACTCAGCCGATGTGCTAAAAAGGAATCGGGGTAGACGTGGACTTGATATCCTTAACCGGATGCAAAAAGAGGCTTGCTTACCAATACAAATTAGTGAGCGGGATGCTCCTGGTATAGCTGATGTAGATGGAAAACTGGTAGAGTTGGCTAAAATGATGTCTGGCCGGGTGGTCACCAATGATTTTAACTTAAATAAGGTGGCTGAACTACAAGGTATACAGGTGTTAAACATCAACGATTTAGTTAACGCCATTAAACCAGTGGTTTTACCAGGAGAAGAGATGCGAGTGCGTGTGGTTAAAGATGGTAAAGAGCAAGGCCAAGGCGTGGGTTATTTGGATGACGGCACTATGATTGTTGTAGATGGCGGTCGCCGTTTTATTGGCGAATCCATCGGTGTACAAGTGACCAACGTTCTACAAACAGCAGCCGGGCGCATGATCTTTGCCAAGCCTAAGATGATGGAGCGCGCACTTTAGGGAAGGCGGCTTACAGAGTAATGGTGTATGTCATTATCCCGGCAGCAGGTGCTGGTTTACGTATGGGCGGTACTGTGAAAAAACAGTACCGCAATTTACATGGGCGGCCAATATTGGCTTGGACAGTCGATCTTTTTAGCAAACACCCAGCGGTGGCAGGAGTGGTGGTTGCCGCGCCCCCTGGGGAAGAGGAGCAAGTTCGTTCACTGCTAAACCAGCATATTTCCACGGATAATGTGCAAGTGGTTGCCGGTGGTCATGATCGGCAAGCCTCAGTGTACAGCGCCTTGCAAATAGTTCCGCCAGAATGCCAGGTTGTGCTGGTACACGATGGTGTGCGGCCTTTGGTATCGTCGCAGGTGATTAATGAAGTAATAGATGCCGCTGACAAAGGAGCGGTCAGCACTGCTCGGCCTATGCAAGATACAGTAAAGGTGTGCGAAAATGGGCGAGTAGTAGAAACCCTTGATCGCAGCAAAATATGGTCAATACAAACGCCGCAAGGGTTTCCCCGTAAATTATTGGTTAAGGCCCACACCCAAGCCACCAGCGAACGGGCCACGGATGATTGTACATTGGTGGAGCGGTTGGGTGCTCCGGTACAAATAGTGGTAGGCAATGCGGAGAACATTAAAATAACCACACCTGCCGATCTCGTTTATGCAGAGAGCTTATTAGCGCAGAGTGTCGAAAGTAAGGAGTCTTTCCCGGGTGTGGGTCTAGGTTACGATGCGCATCGTTTAGTAGCGGGAAGGCGCCTGGTACTAGGGGGAGTAGAGATCCCTTATACTAGCGGGCTTTTAGGGCATAGCGATGCCGATGTATTGCTGCATGCAATAATGGACGCTTTACTTGGTGCGGCGGGTCTAGGCGATATTGGTCAACATTTTCCCGATACTAGTCCCGATTATGCCGGTGCATCGAGCCTAGCCCTACTAGGCGAGGTGCAAAGCAAGCTATCTAGGGTTGGGTTGCAGACTAAAGGGGTAGATGCGATAGTCATAGCTGAACAGCCTCGTATCTCACCACACATACCAGCTATGCGGCGCGCTATCGCTAAGGCTCTTGGCCTGGCGCTAGAGTGCGTTAACATAAAAGCTACCACCAATGAACAAATGGGGTTTATAGGTCGGCAAGAAGGAATTGCAGCTCAAGCAGTAGCTACCGTATGTAGGGCGTAAATGGCAATTATAAAAGGCATACTAACCTAAATGGGAGGGTTAGTTATGCAACATTTACGAGTATGGCACTTGGTTGGGCTATGGGTAGTGTTACTGGCATTAACAATTCAACCGGTGGTTTGTGCAAGTCATGTGGAGCGTGTAGTCACCCTTGGTGCCGACCTGAGCGATGAACAAAGAAACAGCATCCTGCGTGTTTTCAATATTCCTGCTGGCGCAGATCTGCGTCAGATCACTGTGACTAACGCGGAAGAGCGAGCTTTATTAGGCGATGATTTGCCCGCAGAAGTGATTGGCAGCAAAGCTATCTCTTCTGCTTTAGTAGAACTGCTTGGCGCCGGTGATGGTATTAAAGTAGAGCGGTATAACATTACTTTCGTTACACCAGCTATGTATGGTAATGCGCTAGTTACCGCAGGAGTTAAAGATGCACGCATTGTGGTAGCAGCGCCCACACCAGTATCGGGCACAGCCGCTTTAACGGGTATTTTTAAAGGGTTTGAAAAGGCTACTGGTCACGAGCTGACGCCGGAAGCAAAAGAGACTGCTGGCGATGAACTGATAACCACTGGTGAATTGGCTCGGCAAATTGGCGAAAGCAAGGCGAGCGAACTGATGGCTCGCGTTAAAGAGCGAGTGGTAGGTGAGAACCTGCAAGATCCAGCCAGCATTCGCAATGTGGTAAGCAATGTGGCTCAAGAATTGCAGGTGAAATTAAGCACACAGCAGATAAATCAAGTGACAAATGTGATTGTGCGTATCAGTCACTTACAATTGGAGGCCGCCCAACTACGTGGGCAGTTGGCTGGCCTCCGAGAGAGTGTTGAAAAATTAGCCAGTAGCAAACAAGCGAAATCATGGCTCCAGCAAATATTAGATTTTTTCCTACGCTTGTTCAATCGCCTATTTGCTAGTTTGATTGGCTAATCTATGGTCTGTAACAAGCTGGCCATTTCAATGGCGGAAAGAGCGGCATCCCAGCCCTTATTTCCAGCCTTACTACCTGCGCGTTCTACAGCTTGTTCTATTGTATCAGCCGTAATGATACCGAAGATAACGGGCACTGAGTTATCTAAAGATACCTTGGCTACGCCTTTGCTAGCCTCAGCCGCCACATATTCAAAGTGTGGAGTAGCACCGCGTATAATAGCACCTAAACAAATTATGGCGTTATAGCGGCCAGTGGAAGCCATCTTTTGTGCAACCAGCGGTATTTCAAAAGCACCCGGTACCCAAGCTAAATCAACAGCTTCTTTGCTGGCACCGTGGCGAGTGAGCGAATCGAGCGCCCCTTCTAGCAGCCGAGTAGTGATAAAATCATTAAAACGGCTGATGATAACGGCAAATCTCATGCCTTCAGCATTAAGCTGACCTTCGTAATTGCAACCCATAATGTTAATTCTCTCCTTTCGGATCTGCGATAGGATGCAGCAAGTGACCCATTTTACAACGCTTAGTCTCTAAATAACGAGCGTTAGCTGGGTTGGGTGTTACTTCAATTGGTACTCGTTTGGTTACAGTCAAACCGTAACCATCTAAACCAGCAATTTTACACGGATTATTAGTAAGCAAGTGGATGGTAGTAAGGCCGAGATCTACCAATATTTGGGCACCGGTACCATAATCACGTAAGTCCGCTGGAAAGCCCAAACTTTCGTTAGCTTCTACTGTATCTTGGCCTTGATCTTGTAAGGCGTAGGCTCTAATTTTGTTTAGCAAACCTACACCACGCCCTTCATGTTCAGGAAAATAAACAAGAACGCCTCGATCTTCTTTAGCAATGCATTGCATAGCTGCTTCTAACTGATCGCCACAATCGCAACGTAGACTGCCTAGTATATCGCCAGTGACACAGCCAGAATGCATGCGTACCAGTACATCGTTTTGGTTGGCCACTTCGCCGCGAATTAGAGCTACTGGACTTTGACCAGATATGATATCGCGATACCCGACAATGCGGAAGTCGCCCCATTTGGTGGGTAGCTGGGCCTCTGCCACGCGTTTTACCAAGCGTTCAGTACGCCGACGGTAGGCAATTAAATCGGCGACTGTCACCACTTGCATGTCGTGCTGAGCTGCATAGCGCATCAACTCTGGTGTGCGTGCCATAGAGCCATCTTCATTCATTATTTCGCATATAACACCGGCGGGGTAAAGACCTGCTAAGCGGGCTAAATCCACAGAAGCTTCAGTTTGCCCAGCTCTACGCAGCACGCCTCCTTCCCGATAACGCAGCGGAAATATATGCCCGGGGCGTACGAAATCTTCAGGTTGAGTATTCGGGTTCACCAAAGCTTGGATGGTGGTGGCCCTTTCAAATGCAGATATGCCTGTGCGTACCCCCTTGGCATCTACCGATACGGTAAAGGCGGTATGCATAGATTCTGTGTTGTGTTCAACCATAAGTGGAATTTCCAGTTGCTCTAAACGTTCTCCGGTGAGAGGTACACAAATAAGACCACGACCATACTTAGTCATAAAATTAATATGCTGTGGCGTCACTTTTTCAGCGGCCATCACCAAGTCGCCTTCGTTCTCGCGATTAGGGTCATCTTGTACAATAACCATCTTACCGGCCGCTATGGCTGCGATAGCTTCTGGGATGGAGCTATACCCCTTTTTTACCACTTCACTACCTCCAATGCTATATCAGGCAAAACCATGTTTGCGGAGAAACTCGGCATTCAAGCCTTCTTCTCTCACTGCTTGTTTTGGCAATGTAACCTCTTGCAAACTTAAAAACTTAGCCACATATTTACCGATGATATCGGTCTCCAGGTTCACTTCATCGCCTACATGCAAACACCGTAGGGTGGTAACGTTTTGTGTGTGGGGGATCAAACCAACAGTAAAGCTATTGGGCAATACTGTAGCGATGGTCAAACTCACACCGTTTATAGCAATAGAACCTTTTTCTACAATTAAGTTCATGGTAGAGGGGTCGGCACATATTTCTAAACGGCGGGCGGGCCCCTCGTTTGTGATGGCCCCTACCCGACCGACAGCATCTACATGACCTTGTACTATATGGCCGCCAAAGCGACCGTCTGCACGGAGAGCACGTTCTAAATTTACCCGACGGCCGGAAGTTAATTTGCCTAGAGTAGTGCCACGCAAGGTTTGGCGCATAGCCAGGGCAATAAAACGATTTTCAGCTATTTCAATGGCACTTAGGCATACACCATCTACGCTGATTGAGTCGCCTTTTTGCAGTCCGGGTAGAATGTGTTGGGCAGCAACGGTAATATAAGCTGCGTCTTCTTGCCGACGGATGGCGACAACCGTTCCTATTTCTTCAATCAATCCGGTGAACAAGGTGGTACACCTCCTACGGCCATGCTTTCTACTAAACCATCAATTAGCAGGTCGGGACCTAGTTGGCGGCGGCGTATTTGCACAATACGCGCACCAGCACTTGGATTCTCTGCGCCAATTCCCGCCAGCGCTACCGGCGCGGTAGCTCCGCCAAAAAGCAATGGGGCCATATAAATATGGCATTGATCAATTAGACCAAGATCGAAAAAGCTACCAGCCAGGGTGGGTCCGCCTTCCAATAATACGCTGGTCACTTTTAGTTTTGCTAAATCGGCTAAGAAGTTAGCAATATCTACTTGGCCTGCCACTGGTGGGGCCTGCCAAACATCAATTCCGCGTGCTATTAATTCTTTCACTTTACGAGGTGGTGCTAAATCACTGGTCGCAATGATCACCCGTCCTGGTAATAAGGGGTCAAGGCAGCGGGAGTCAAGCGCTATACGCAATCTAGTGTCGGCAATAATGCGAATGGGTTGGCGTATGCTGGTTGGATCCTTCCCTTTTGGGCGGGCCGTAAGCTCGGGATTATCAGCACGCAGGGTACCAGCGCCAACCATAATGGCATCTACTTCAGCACGGATGTTATGTGCGTAATTGCGGGCCTTTTCTCCAGTAATCCAGCGGGAGGCACCTGTCCGTGTAGCGGGGTGGCCATCGAGTGTATGGGCCGATTTCCAAATAACATGAGGCCGCTGCTTAGTCATATAAGTGATGAATATGGCATTTTGCCTTTGCGCTTCAGCTTCACAAATGCCAGTGGAAACTTCAACTCCTGCTTGCCGCAGTTGTTCAACACCTTTACCGCGTACGCGGGGGTCAGGATCAATGGTGGCTGATACCACCCGCCGAATTCCGGCAGCAATTATAGCCTTGGTGCAAGGAGGGGTACGTCCGTAATGAGTACATGGTTCCAAGGTTACATACAAATCGGCACCACATGCATTAGCACCAGCTTCATTTAAAGCCAATACTTCTGCATGAGGGCCGCCAGCTG
>CAYMKM010000047.1:0-2275 GCA_964390985.1 uncultured Clostridia bacterium
GGCACTTATCATGTTAAAATGGCTTAGGAGGTAGGCCGTGTGCACTGCCGCGCATAAGCATAAAAGCATACAATGGCTGGTAGGCCTACTAATGCTAATTTTAGCAGCACAGCTCGTATGCCAGCCAGGTAACCAAGGTGCCCAACCTCAGCAAGGTAGCGTGAGGGAGCTAAGTATGATGCCGCGGGCTACAGCCGCGCTGCAATCGCGCCCTCTGCTAATTGATGATCATATAAGTGTTAAGCATGTATTACTGGCCAATCGCCAAGAGGAAATAACAGAACAAACAAACTCTCAGTTGGCTATGAGCCATCCGTTATTGCGCTCCATGCCACTCGCTTTTTATATGCTCTTCTTTCTATTGCCAGTTTTTAATAGTAAGTACAAATAGTTGCTGATAGGTAGTGCGCCTATGATGTAACTATTTCTATAAAATTATTAGGAGGATATTTGTGATACCACGCGACGAACGTTGGAAAGCGATAGTTATTCTTATTTTAGTAGCTGCTGGTATTGCTGCCATAGCAATGCGCCCGTTGAACCTAGGGTTAGACCTGCGGGGTGGCACTACCATTTTGCTGGAAGCCCAGTCCAAAGAGGCCGTTTCCAGTGATACAATGGAACGTTTAGTGGGCGTAATGGAGCGACGTGCCAACCAGTTGGGTTTATCGGAAAGCACTGTGCAACGGGTGGGTAATAATCGGATTAGTATTGAGCTACCCGGTTATAGCGATGCTGAAGAAGCATTGGAATCATTAGGCCGTACAGCGCAGCTAGTTATGACCGATGAATTCGGTAATGTGATTGTCACTGGTGCTGAATTGAAAGATGCTCGGTTTGACAGAGATATGTTAAATCGACCAGTGGTAGCCATTTTGTTTAATGCCGAAGGTGCAAGCAAATTTGCCGAATTTACCCGCCGCAATGTTGGGCGGATAATCAGCATTAAACTAGACGAAGACGAAATATCACGTGCTACAATTCAAGAACCAATCACCGATGGCTCAGGCCAAATTTCTGGCGGGTTTTCAGTGAAAACAGCAACCGAATTAGCCGCTTTACTGCGTGCTGGCGCCTTGCCGGTACCAGTAGAAGTGGTGCAATACCATACGGTAGGCCCATCTTTGGGTGAGCAATCGGTGAACGATAGTTTGCGGGCTGCCATAATTGGTTTACTGGGTACAGTGTTGTTTATGCTTTTAGTCTACCGCGGGTTGGGTCTGGTAGCCGCTGCAGCACTCGTTATTTACGCCATCATTGTCACTGGTGCCATGATGGGTTTAGGAGCGGTACTTACCTTGCCAGGTATTGCCGGTTTGGTGTTATCCATTGGTATGGCGGTAGACGGCAACGTGCTTGTTTTTGAGCGAGCTAAGGAAGAGTTTAAAAACACCAATAGCCCTGTTTCCGCTATTCGCAAGGGTTTTGACCGGGCATTTTCTGCTATTTTGGACTCCAATGTCACTACTTTCTTGGCCGCATTGGTATTGTTCAGCTTAGCTGTAGGTGCAGTAAAAGGGTTTGCTGTCACTCTCGGTTTGGGTGTGCTGGCTAGCTTCTTAACAGCAATTACTGCCTCGCGCATTATGGCGTATATTCTGCTCAACACACCGTTGGGGAAAAACCCACGGGCATTTGGTCTCACTACTATGTTCAAAGGGATCTCTTTGAATATCGTGAAGTGGCGTAAAGTATTGTTTACCGTTTCAGGGGTACTTCTAATTGTTAGTGTTATATCGCTAGCTACGCAGGGTCTTAACTTCGGGTTGGATTTTGCTGGCGGTAGCGTGGTCGGTCTTCAGGTAAATAAAACATTATCGCTGGAGCAGATTCAAGAATATGTTGATGCGGTCGGAATAGAATCAGCAAGTATCACACCCAGTGAGAATGCTTTCAATTTGAAAGCAAAAGAGATATCTAAAGAGGACATAAACGAGTTGGTGGCCGTGCTAAGTGCCGATGAGCTGGAGCCGGAGGTTGTACACCAAGAGTATGTAGGCCCCACAATTGGCAAAGAAGTGCGCGACAAAGCCATCATAGCATTGCTTATAGCCTTGTTAGGTCAGGTTATATATGTGAGTATTCGCTTTGAATGGCGGTTTGCTCTAGCGGCAGTATCCGCTTTGTTCCACGACGTGTTCATTGTAATAGGTTTGTTCTCCCTCACACAGCGGGAAATAGATAGCACCTTCTTAGCTGCGTTATTAACCGTAATTGGTTACTCCATCAACGATACCGTAGTCATTTTTGACCGTATCCGCGAAAAACGGAAGCT
>CAYMKM010000047.1:2375-4863 GCA_964390985.1 uncultured Clostridia bacterium
CGTATTCATATGCGCCTGCTTTTGCTTTCGTAAACACTTCTATTCTTCGCCCCAATTTTGCCACAATTAGCGGGTAAACTGTCCATATGAACCTAAAGGGGTGAGAGCTTTGCTGATGAATAATTTGCGGCGCAGTGCTCGCAATGTATGGCGGAGCAAATTGCGGGCCATAGTTATCATTTTAATTACCGCTGTTGGTGTTACATTGGCCTTGACCATGTTGGTAATGCGTTTAAGTGTAGATAATCAGGTTAACACTGTGAAAGCCAATATGGGCACGCGTATATCTATTCGCTCACCAGAATCTTTTGGCGGTATGAATCGTGGTGGAGCCACGCTTGACGCTGAGTTATACAGTAAGGTGCAAAATTTGCCACATATCACCTCAATTCAACGTTACCTAACCGGAATGCTAGGCGCAACTGGCCAAAATATACAGTCAGGTATGTTTATGCAACCTGGTGCACGGTCGATGGGTGATGTGCGTTACTTAATAGCCGGACAGTTAGTGATGGGGATAGAACCTGGAACACCGGCCCGCATGTTGGGTGCTAGTAATAGTGAATTGGTAGAAGGACGCTGGTTCAACACAGATGATGAAGATCAAGCGGTCGTTATTGTTGGCCAAGGTTTAGCTGAACAAGAAAAATTGCAGGTAGGGCAGACATACACAGTGGCGGAGCAAAAATTACAGGTAGTAGGTGTGATGTCTAGTGGTTCGCACTTTGGCGATATGGCTATTGTCTTGCCCATAGCCAGCGCGCAGAAAATACTTGGCCAAGAAGGAATGCTAAGTCAAATAGAGTTGACTGTAGACTCTATAGATAATGTTGACGCTGTAGTAGCACAGCTCAAAGAGGTTGCTGGCGAAGATGCTGATGTAATATACGAGGCAGATCAAGTGTTACAACGGGTGGGGCAGGAATTAGGTACTATTAGGACCATTACCGCTACCGGAGTGATATTAGCAGCTATAGTGGTAGCTATGGTGTTGTTCCTTACTATGTTACTGGTAGTGAAGCAGCGTGCCAAGGAGATTGGCGTGCTCAAAGCTATTGGTGCCACTCGCCGCGATATAATGCAACAGTTTGTGGCGGAAGCGGTTATATTCTCGATGCTTGGGGCGCTCGCTGGAACGGTATTGTTCACTACTTGTGGTGAAAAATTGGTGAACAGTATCGTGGATGCCGCAGTACAGCAAAGAACCACCAATATACAGCCGCCCGGTTGGGCCGATGTTCAACAGCGCACTAGAAGAGAACCTCCCAATTGGCAGCGGGGAAGAATGAGTAATACGGGTTTAGCCACTTCAATAGGCGATGTGAAAGTGGAAGTTGATTGGAACATCTTGTTATATGGTTTACTAGGTACCATGCTAGCAGGTGCGGTTGGTGGGTTGATTCCTGCTATACAAGCGGCCTCATTAAAACCGGCGGAGGTGTTACGCAATGAATAGTGCATTGTGTGAACGCACAGCAGTGGTAAGCGCTAATGGTTTGACAAAAAACTATCGGGCAGGAAAGCATGTCATAGCAGCCGTGCGTAATGTTTGCCTGCAGTTATACAAAGGCCAAGTAGTAGTTTTAATGGGGCCCAGTGGCAGTGGTAAATCAACATTACTAAATCTAATTGGGGCTCTTGATGCGCCTAGTTCTGGCGAAATATACGTTGATGGCATACCATTTCACTCGCTATCGGAAGAGGCCATAACTCGGCATAGAAGGCAAAAGATCGGTTTCATTTTTCAATCGTACAACTTGGTGCCCAACCTTTCCGCTTTGGAAAATGTTGAGTTACCCTTGGAGTTTACTGGTATGAAATCTGCCCAAAGGCGTCAGCGGGCGCAGACTTGCTTAACTCTCGCTGAGTTACCAGCAGCACGGTTTCATCACCGTCCGTCACAGTTATCCGGAGGTGAGCAGCAGCGAGTGGCCATTGCCAGAGCTCTGGCTAACAATCCGCCAGTTATATTGGCCGACGAGCCTACAGGTAGTTTGGATTCAGATACTAGTACACAAATAATGATGCTATTGCAGCGTTTGGCTCATGAGGAGGAGAAGACGGTCATTATTGTGACGCACGACACGGATATCGCTAGCTATGCCGATGTGGTTCTGCACTTGAAGGATGGAGTGTTGCAGGCCTCAGCTTAAGCAGTTTCGGGTGCGAGGTGGGTAGTTGGCTACCAAGCGGTGGCACCGCCTTCCACAGGTAAAATAACACCGGTGACAAAGGCCGATTCTGGTGAGGCCAAATACAAAGCAGCGTAAGCAATATCAGTGGGCAGGCCTGCTCGCCCTAATGGGTGTCGGGCTACCACTTCAGCCCAGGCGGCAGGGTCGGCCATTAAATCGCCAGTCATGGGGGTGGCCACCCAGCCGGGGGCAATAGCATTAACCCGAATGTGCTGGGGAGCATAGCTAATGGCCATGGCACGCGTTAGGGCGATGACGCCTCCTTTGCTGGCGATGTAAGCATGAGTATCGTG
>CAYMKM010000047.1:4963-11854 GCA_964390985.1 uncultured Clostridia bacterium
TTAGCCGTGCCGGGCGGCAATTTATCAGTTAGTGCTTTAAGTCCCGCATTATCTACATCTAATAGCAGTAAATTGGCACCTGCACTGGCAAACAACTCGGCAATGGCGGCACCCAAACCACCTGCCGCGCCAGTAATAACAGTACGTAAACCTTGTAGACGGTTATCCACTTTATTTGCTTGTATATGGGTCAAGCTAGTTCCTCCCTTGTTTGTTTTGGTGGGGAAGGACGCTGCCAGGTGGCCTCGCACTGTAGCAGTACCACACTACCCACAACTAATAGGCCGCCCCCTAACTGCCAGGGGTTTAGCCGCTCACCCAGGAGTATAAAACCGAGTATGCCAGCACACACAGGTTCCAATGTGCTGACAATTGCCGCTCTACCAGCACCAATGAGGCGAACTCCAGCGAAGAATGCCAAAATGGCTATGACAGTGGCGCATAGCACTTGGCCAGCAATAGTCCACCAGGCATCTGTCGGCACCATTAACAGGGTGTGAGAGCAAAGGCTGTTCACCGATTGTACTAAAGCAGCAGCAGTACATACCAAGGTCGTAGCTACGCCAGCATGGACGCGTTGAACTACCTGGCTACCTAAACTAATGTAAAATGAATAGACTATAGCCGCGCTCAAGGCTAACAACAACCCAGTATAAGTGGCACTACCAACCGTTTGTGGCTGAGCCAACGCAACTAAACCGCACCCTAAGGCGCTGGTTGTTAAAGCGAGCAGACGCAAGCGGGTCAGCTGCTCCCAACCCAGAAGGGCTAGTTCTACTGTTACTAATACCGGGTAAGTGTATAAAACAGCCGAAGCCAAACCAGCGGGGGCATACATATTTGCCGATAAAAACAGGCTGGCCATGGCGTTATAACCTATGCCACCCATTACAGCCAGCCAAAAGATGTCGCGCCAACCAGGCAAGCGCTGTTTGGTAAACAGCACCCATACCCATAACATAACTGCGCTGAGTGAGAACCGCCAGGTGAGCAGGGTGGGTACGTTCACACCATAACTGTATGCATACTTAGCGAATATACCCAGCGTGGCAAAGCCAACGGCCGAAATAGCCACTAATAAGTAACCTTTGATTTGACTCAATTTCGCCTTTCGCCTCCCACAACACCAATTACTGGTTGGCCCGTTGAGCTAGTCGAGCTCCGGCCCGGTAAATGGCGAAGGCAGTGCTAAATAGGAGGGCTAATAACACCAACCGAAATAACCCGGTAAGCAGCGGTTCCAAGGCTTCTAGTTGACCGGATGGTAGGTCAAAAGGCTGACGAGCACCCAGCAAGGTTCCAATTAGAGCAAACACTGCTAAGCGATAGATAAGCTCAAGGCCAGCTACTGCTACTGTTGGGCCACTGATGGTTTTGTAAGAGTGCACACCTAGGGCTAACAAACAAAGTAAGTTTACTGGAAGTAAAAATGCGCTCACAAATGAATCGGCTAAAATTGGCAAGCTTTGCCAACCATCAGGGCCAATCATATGTAAGGCCAATACATCATTGCGCCATACATTAACGATGCCTAAGGCGATTAGGGGCCCTATCAACCCCGACCAGTGTGGTTTGGCCTCAGCAGCACTCCAGCGTAAATTGCCCGGCAGTTGACGGGGGAGCGATAGTTCTGCCCACCAAAATAGGAGGGTAAGTAAACCTATGTCGGCCAAAGCCTGGGTGGCCAAAGCTACGGCTATTTCGTAAAATCGCCAACCCTGCATATTGGGTATACGCAATACTAATATTGTAATATCAAGACCTACTATGGTGGTAAGAATACTGGCAGCTAAATGGATGGCTACGAGGGTGATAGCCATCACTTTGAACAGATGATACCGAGTGGCTGGAATAATAATTCTTCCCCCACCGTAGGCTGCCGCAATGTTGGCTGGATCGCCCAATTCCGAAACAGCCTGTAAAGCTGAAGTGTGTGAGGGCATACCTTTTTTTTCTTCTAGCTCTTCAGCGCGGTCGTGTAAATTACTGCGTAATTCTCTCATTACATCGAGACGCTTTTTACGTGGTAGCCGGGGTGCCAAATCGGTTAGGAATTGCTCAATAGGGTCAATCCCCGTATCACGGTTATTTTTAGAACCCGACGATGATTCATTCATTGAGGATCCTCCTCTTATGCGGCGCTACAAGCTAGGTGCAGGCCAGACCTCGTTAACAGCCTGGCTAAGAGCCTGCCAAAAAGGGTACAAGCTGTCTAAATAGGCGCGTCCATGAGCCGTTTGTATGTAATGCTTACGGGGACGTTTGCCATCTAACACCCAACGAGAGACCAATAGCTCTTGCTCTTCCAAACGGCGCAACATAGGGTAGAGTGTACCTTCTTCTACAGGAAAACCCTTCTCCTCTAGTAACCGAGCGAGTTGATAACCATACATTTCTTGTTCCAGTAAAGCCACTACGGCCACCTGGTATAACCCGCGCCGTATTTCTTCACGGGCTTTGGCAATTGTGTCACTGATTGTATTTGCGCGTGCTATGTGTACCACCCCCAACACCCATCGCTCATATTATAGTGTGTGATGCAAGGTAATGCAATTACAGAACTAACATGCTTTGCTAGCTTGGTGGGTAAAATCGTCTATATAGCTAGCAAAGGAGCGGTATAATGACCTGGCAGCACGAGTGGTGGTGGCTAGCCATACTATTTTCAGCTTGGCTCGGGCTTTTTATTGATAGTGATCCACGTCGTATATCTGTTTATTACCCGGGCGGGCTGTGGAGCGTTGCACTGGCCGCAGCGAGTGAGTACATTATTCGGGTGCCTTTATCGTATTGGCACACACATCCAGCTATAGCTGCCTTGGGAGGAGTAGAAATAACGCTGTTTATTGGGCCGCGTTTGGTGGAGGGGATTCTGTTTTACCAATTGATGCCCAAACAGACATCACTACAATTACCCGCAGTTTTAATGTGGGCTTTTTTTGCTGTTACCACCGATGGCGGTGCCATTATTACCGGGCATGCCAATTGGTCGTGGCCATTGATATCGGCTGCCTATTTGCTGCATGCATTACGCTTTGCCGCTTTATTAGGCATTTTTTACGGGCTCAATTTTGAGCGGAGAGCAGAGGTGTTAGGGCGTACCGCCCGAAAACAAGCTAAGCAGCGAAGGAGTATGGCGTTTTGGAAGTATTCGTGGATTCCCTTATATATAGGGGCGCGTGTGGTGGTAAATTTTATGGATAAGCGATGTAGCAAAGCTGTTGCTAAGGGGGATGCAAAGGATTTTGCTAAATGACAAAGTAAATGATCACTAGGTGATTTGTAGGAGGGCTTTCAATATGAGTGCTAAAGAAGAAGCTGGTTTTGTGCTACTTGAAGAAGTATCTGGTCAAGAGGAGGCCATGGTGGTTGTTTCGCTTTTGCGCGGAGCAGGAATTGAATGCCGTGCCGAGCAGGAATCAATCGGCGCCATTTTTAGTTTATCGGCTGGTAAATTGGGAGCTATACGTATTATGGTTCGCTCGGACCAACACCAATTAGCGCAAGAATTGTTAGCTGCGGAATCAATTAGTGAGCTGCTAGAAGAGGACGAGGAGAATGAGGATCCCGATAGCTAGAGTGGAGGTGCGTTATGATAGAAATTCCCGAAGCGAACGTTTTGGCAGCGCAGTTAAATAAAACAATTGCGGGTAAACGGGTTGTTTCTGTTATGGCTGCACATTCGCCGCATAAGTTTGCTTGGTATCATGGCGACCCACAAGAATACGGACCAGTTTTATATGATAAAACGGTGGATAAGGCAACTAGCGTGGCTGGCATGGTGGAGATCAACCTACAAGATACGGCAATTGTGCTGTGTGATGGGGCTAGAGTTCGGTATCATGCGCCTACTGATAAACGTCCGGTGAAGCATCAATTGTTGTTGGAGTTTAGTGACGAGAGTGCTCTTAGTGTCTCGGTGCAAATGTATGGTGGTTTATGGTGCTTCAAAGAAGGGGATTATAATAACCCTTATTATCAGGGTGCTAAAGCGAAACCTTCACCGTTAACTTCAGCCTTTGATGAGGCCTACTTTGCTAAGTTATTTTCATCAGCCAAACCCACGCTCTCAGCTAAGGCCTTTTTAGCTACCGAACAACGTGTTCCCGGGTTGGGCAACGGTGTGCTTCAGGATATTTTATACTCGGCGGGAGTTCACCCTAAACGTAGAATCGCCACATTCGCTGACGATGATCGCCGGCGGTTATATAACGCTATCAAGGATACATTGTTGGAGATGATTGATTTTGGCGGGCGCGATACAGAGTGTGACTTGTTTGGCAGCCCAGGCGGATATAAAACCATCTTAAGTAGCAAGACTGCTAAAACACCTTGCCCTGTATGCGGTGATTTAATTGTGAAAGAAGCATATTTGGGAGGTAGCGTTTATTACTGCCCGGTTTGTCAACCGTTAAGCTAACAACAGGAGGCAGGCGAAAAGGACGGGTAGAACGCTTGCCCCCTGCTGTTTACTGCTAACTAAAGCAGGCCATTTAAAGCTTCTTGTAAATGCTGTGCAGCCATGTGATCTGCCGCAGCACATTTGTTAATTAAATCAACTAAGCAGTGTCTGATCTCGGGTTTGGCCAGGTTACGTGCTTGTTTCTCACTCATGCTAAAGCCTTCTAGTTTATGGCACATATCCATAACTAGCTTGTATTCAGTGCGGAAACACTTGGCAGCTTCCTGTAATGCGGTGCCAACTTCTGGGAAAGCTACCGCCGCTTGTTCCATAAATGCCGCGGCATACGCCCGGCCTTCGCCTACCATTGTCATGGCATCTGTCTGACACATTAAGCGCTCCATAAGCAAGGGTAAAGGCGCTCTTGCCGGAAATTCTTCTTCGTTAAGTAGCGCTTGGGCCCAAGCCGCATATGCTGCGTCGCCGCCAGCATAAGTAAGCACTTGATTTGTTTGCATAAGTGTTAAGGCATAACGTAACGTCTCTTGTAAAAACTCGCGCTCTGTTGGCAATGTGCCAAGTGGGCCAATGGACATAAGCGCTACAGTCATGGGGTCTTCAAACCAACCTGAGCGACGGAAGTAACCGCAAGGTTCTTTGCTGATGCTACCAGCATACTCGGGCATATCTTGAAAGAAGTTCCAGCCAACTAAAGTCTCGCCATTATCTCTATAACCTGCGATGATGCATGCTTCTGGTGGACCGATAATGCCGAAACCGATCAGGGGTCGACCAGCATTTATTTCTTGCACAACGAGTGAGATAAAATCATTTTTATCACCAGTAAGGATGCGGGAATCGTTTTTAGTAGCATTCTCCGCCATGTACTGCCCATCTTTACCAGGTTTGCAAAGCAGACGAAAATCGCGACCCATAGCCCAACAGGCGCGGCGCAAGGGCTCTGTGGGGTCTGTTGTTAAGCAACGGATATCCACATTGCCGCCATCCCACATATTAAGGTTCCACCTTAAACGGAAAGCTGCGCCGCTCGCCACCATCAGCTTAGTATAATTGGTCTCCTGGCCTAGGTAGGTTAGGCAAGCACGCAGGCAGGATGGGAAAGGTGTACACTCTTTTTCGTTGTAGAAAACTTTAGGAACCACTCCAAAAAGCGTGCCTTGGCTTAGGTCATTTTCAATCGTATCATTACGGTCATCTGTCATGACTAAATTCTCCTTTGCTTGCACCGCCGGTCCAAAAATACCTGGGACTATCAAAGTACCATGCACAAGGCGTTTATTCTTACGGAAATCCGATGGTGTTTCGTAGAAATGCCGTTTAAAAGCCCTGATGAAAACATCGTGTGAGGCAAAGTTATAATCCATAGCGATGACGGCAACTTCTCTGTTACTGTGCGCTAATTCAGCCGCAGCATGGCATAGACGGCGGTGCATGATATATCTGGATAGAGTCTGTCCGGTGGCCTTTTTAAAGACTTCACGAAAATGAGCGAGGGATAAGCTGGCCACCGCGGCTAGTTGCTTACCAGTAAGGTCTTCGGTAACCCGATTTTCGATATAATCTAGCACTGCTTTGCAAGCTAGAAAATGATGCATATGCATCCCTCCGGAGGATGCTTTGATTATATCGATGGAAAGGGCGGCGCGCTCGACTATTTTGTGGATTATACGGTCTGGTATTGGTTGAGGGAGCACGTGAATATGCATGGGGCATCATGTGTGGCATGAAATTATGTTTGGGACATGCTGTAACTCGATATTAGCTGGTGTTGATGAGCACTATGAAGCAGGAGCGGCTGACCAAATCAGCACCAGATTGGATCTGTGTATAAAGTGTGCTAAATGCATTGGCTTTAGGGCTACTGAGAACACGAATGTAATTGCTATTGGCTTGAACGCCCAGCTCTTGGCTCTGCATTCAAAATGGTGGCCTGATTTCACCCTGCATACGCCCGGTTAGGTGCTGTCCTGAAAATGGGTAGGGCATTATTTTTACACCTGGGTGGAATGGTGGCAGGGGCCTTTCGGCTTAACGATATAACCCTATAGCGGCACAGCAGACAAAGCAGAGTGTTATATTTTTAGAAAACAAAATTGCTCCAGGTGAGTATCTAACCGATAATGTGCTAAGCTCCCAGTTCAAAGCGGTGCATCTTTGCCATGCTGTTACGGTTTGGCGTTTCCACTATTGGCTGCACGCTGGTTTGAAGAAAATCTATCAAGATAAGCTGGAGGCAAGATGACGCTAGCGGATATGTGGCGTTGGGTATGATTGTTTAATTGATTAACTCACGATATAGAACCGTGTGCAAAGTGTGCTAAAAGCGATTGGTTTCAGTGCACCCAGGGGTACGAATGTAATTGCCATTTGCCCTAACGCCCAGTTCTTGGCCTAGTCGTGTAAAGATGGTGGCCTGGGTTTATCCTGTATGCACCCGGTTAGGTGCGGGGTAGGAAAGGAGGTTGGTG
>CAYMKM010000048.1:0-11785 GCA_964390985.1 uncultured Clostridia bacterium
GGTGCTCTGGCAATAGCCGCATACTATAACGCGGCTGCGGCCGCACAATGGGCCACCGCACAATTGGAACAGGGGCGGGAGTTGGTGATTGCTTGCGCGGGCACCCGACGGCGTTTTACGCTGGAAGACGCTTGCGCTGCCGGGCTGATAGTGCAATTGATTATGGCAAATGTAACCGGGGTAACATTGAGTGATGCCGCTAATGCCGCTGTTGCTTTGTGGCAATCATTTGATGGCAATGCATTACGCACGTTACAAGCTAGCCAGCATGGTCAGTATTTGGCATCTGCCGGGTTCGCTAGGGACATTGCATTTTGTGCGCAAACCTCGAAAGAAGGTTTGGTTCCCCAACTAGAAGAGCAAATTTTGCTGCCCGTGTTATTCAACTCTTGCATTTGCCGTGATGGTTGACTATTATAGTTAAGGGTTTAGCACTCAACGTAAGCGAGTGCTAATATCGTCGCGAAGGAGGATTAATTGGTGAAGCTTAAACCACTAGCTGATCGTGTTGTTGTCGAAATTTTGGAAGCCGATGAAAAAACCGTTGGTGGTATTGTAATTCCCGATACTGCCAAAGAACGTCCACAGCAAGGTAAAATCATAGCTGTGGGTAACGGCAAGGTGGCCAACAACGGTGAAAGAATCGCCATGAGTGTAAAAGTTGGCGATACTGTTTTGTTCCCGAAGTATGGTGGCACCGAAGTGAAAATTGAAGGCAAAAAGTTGCTCATCATGGGCGAAAGTGAAATCCTAGCCATTGTCGGTTAGCACTATTTAAAATAAGGAAGGTGTAAAACGAGCCATGGGCAAGATGCTAAATTTCGACGAAGCAGCCCGCAGGAATTTGGAGCGGGGTGTAAATCGCTTGGCCGATGCGGTTAAGGTGACCTTGGGTCCCAAAGGCCGCAACGTAGTTTTAGAGAAGAAATGGGGTTCACCCACTATCACAAACGATGGTGTTACCATCGCCCGTGAAATAGAATTAGAAGATCCGTTTGAAAACATGGGTGCCCAGTTATTAAAGGAAGTCGCCACAAAAACCAACGATGTCGCTGGTGATGGCACCACCACCGCTACTGTACTCGCACAGGCCATGATTCGCGCTGGGCTGAAGAATGTAGCCGCTGGTGCGAGCCCAATCGCTCTCAAAAAGGGCATGGAGAAGGCTGTGGCGGCTGTAGTGGAAGAGCTACATAAAGCTAGCAGGCCGGTGGCAACAAGAGAAGCTATCAGTCAGGTAGCCGCTATTTCTGCTTCTGACAGCTCCATTGGCGAGCTCATTGCCGATGCCATGGATAAAGTGGGCAACGACGGAGTCATTACCGTAGAAGAGTCTAAGACCATGGGCACCGAGCTCGAAGTGGTCGAAGGCATGCTGTTTGATCGCGGCTACTTATCGCCATACTTTGTTACAGATACCGAGCGGATGGAAACAGTGTTGACCGATCCGTATATTCTTATTACCGATCGTAAAATCAGCGCTGTGGCCGATTTGGTACCTGTGCTAGAGCGTGTAATGCAGGTGCGGCGGCCGCTGGTCATTATTGCCGAGGATATTGAAGGCGAAGCCTTAGCCACATTGGTAGTGAACAATATCCGCAAGACTATTACTGTTGCTGCAGCAAAAGCACCAGGCTTCGGCGATCGGCGCAAGGCGATGTTATCGGATATAGCTGTGCTAACCGGTGGGCAAGTGATCTCTGAAGAGACCGGAAGCAAGTTAGAGAACGTCACCCTCGAAATGTTGGGTACCGCTGGTCAAGTGCGTATGACCAAAGACGAAACTACCATTGTAGATGGTAAGGGTGCGCTTGCAGATATCGAAGGCCGGGTAGCTCAAATTCGCCGGGAAATTGAAGACACCGATTCCGATTACGATCGGGAGAAACTGCAGGAGCGTTTGGCCAAGTTGGCCGGTGGCGTTGCAGTTATTCGCGTTGGTGCAGCTACCGAAACTGAGCTGAAAGAGCGGAAGCATCGCATTGAGGACGCTCTCTCGGCTACTAGAGCGGCAGTAGAAGAGGGTATTGTTCCTGGTGGTGGCACTGCACTCTTGCAAGCTGCATTTGTGCTAAACGAGCTCAAACTGGCTGATGACGAGGCTACTGGTGTGCAGATAGTACGTCAAGCCTTGGAGGAGCCTGTGAAAATCATTGCTGATAATGCCGGGTTTGAAGGGGCTGTAGTGGCCAACAATGTACGGCAAGCAGCAGCTGGTACCGGGTTCGATGCTCTTGGTGAAGAGTACGTAGACATGGTGAGCGCTGGTATTATCGACCCAGCTAAGGTGACGCGCAATGCTTTGCAGAACGCGGCTAGCATCGCTGGTATGATTCTTACCACCGAAGTGTTAGTGGCCGATGAACCTGAAGAAGAGGAGCCAATGCCTCCTGCCGGTGGAGCACCAGGCATGGGCGGTATGGGTATGATGTAAACCGATTATTATCGGTGCTGATAAGAAGGGGTGCCCTAGCGGACACCCCTTTTACACTTAAAACTGCCAGTTGATAAAGAGCAGGCCGTCGGGCGCTACTTTGTTATAGCCGGGCTTGTTTTTAGCATTTTGTACAGGGCCAAACCCGAAGCGGACTTGCATATGCGCCCCTTGCCACAAAGAATACTCAGCAGTAGCATATATTAGTTGCGAGTGCTCCACCACTCCAGCCAAGAAGGCTTTTTTAACACTCTCATCGTAACCAGCGCGCTCCCATATATCGCCCATGCGTCCTTCTCCTTGCCGCCGTATAACTAGACCAGTTCCGTTGATACCTAAGTAGCTACGGGCAAATGAAAAGTGAAGGCGCAGTTCATCCACATCGGGCCCTAAAGGGTAACCAAGTATGTAATTGTGGTGTTGATAATCACCAGCATCAACTTGAAAGGAGTAGGTAAAATTGTTTACACGAGCGTATTGCATAGCGAGTTGACCCTCTCCAAGGGGTGCTTGGGCATGCAATAATATAGCTACTTGAAAAAGCTGTGCGCCAATTTGGCTAAACCAATGGGGCATATCGTCCACCATCACCTCACCACCTAGGCTTATACCGCTGGGGGTGGCAAGCTCTCCTTGTACAAAGGCGAAGGCGTTCACATCGTTATTGCGGGTGAAGCCAGCATCCAAGCCTATCCATTGAGTCCAGTAATATGGCCAGGGCATGAATGACACTAAATTTTTGGCAAACTGGCCGTTGCACACGACAGTCTCACCCAAACTGCCAGTTAGGTAGCCAGCTTGCAGGGTGAGGCGATGGGCTAATAAATAACGATCCTTACCTGATAGTTGGCCAATTACCTTCTCTAATGTGACTGGTCCGTTCCGGTAAATATATTGGATTTGGTTAATGCCTGGGGCAAAGTCGGATAAAACAACCGAATCGCCTCCCCAAAGGCTCCAATTGTTCACGGCTTTTCCGGCTAGCAATGTTAGGGTGGCGCTTGGGCCAGGCAGATCCCACGAACGGCTGATATGAGCCTGGTTAAGCCCACTATAGGTGCGGTGTTTGGCAAAACGTTGGCTATAACCTATTGCTAGTTGCCACTCGCTCCCCAACGAAGTTTTATACGTGATATCTTGGCGCATAGAATCGAGCACCGCATCGGGAGCGGCAATGCGTATGTTTATTTCGGCGCAAACTGCCATTTTCGGAAAAACTAGGCATAGCAAGAGTAACACTAGTAAAGTTTGGCGGCACAAAGAATGCATATTACTTACCTCCGTTCATGAGCAGCATTCGCTACTTACTTAATAATCACCTATCTGTTCACTCGTACAGCTAACGTGTGTGTGGTAAAATAAAGGTCAAGATAATAAAGGCCAGAAAGGTGAATTTAACAATGCCCCTACACGCAGACATTGCTGAAGTGTTATTAAATGAAGAGACTATAGCCAAACGCGTCAGCGAACTTGGCACTCAAATTACCAACGCCTATGCAGGTGAATCGCCCGTGGTAATTTGCATTCTTAAAGGGGCTTCCATTTTTACCGCCGATTTGTTAAGGCATATAAACCTACCAGTGGCGTTGGATTTTATGGCTATCTCCAGTTACGGTTCAGGTACTCGCAGCAGCGGTATCGTTCGTATTAGTAAAGACTTGGATACTTCAATTGAAGATCGTCACGTTTTAGTTGTAGAGGATATTGTCGATAGCGGGCTAACATTGCATTATTTGCTAGAAAACCTGCGTTCGCGTCGGCCAGCCTCTGTGCAAATTTGTGTGTTGCTAGATAAAAAGGATCGTCGTGAAGTGGGGATTGATGTAAACTACCGGGGTTTTAACATTCCCGATAAATTTGTGGTGGGCTATGGCCTCGATTATGCGGAAAAGTACCGTAACCTCCCTTATATTGGGGTGCTCAAACCGGAAGTATATAGCTAGCACAAGTGCAAGGCGCTAGTGCGAAGGAGGTTCATTGTTGACTACTGACAATAATTCCCTCGGCGGTTGGTTGGCAATTATAGATTGCAGTGCGCAAAACAGCCAGCTCATTGCCAGGCAGATAAGGAAGAACCACGTATACTGCGAGCTATGTCCTCATACCACACCGTTAGCCAAGTTAATGGAACGCCAGCCTAAGGGGCTAATTCTGGCGGGAGAAGCAGCTGGTGCTTATGCCGATGCTGACTGCAGCGTACCTGTGTTACGCATTAATTTTGATGCCACAATTGATGCTTCGGCAGTGGTGCTAAAGAGCAATGGTGGTAGGTTATATACTTTAGAATTACCTACCGGGATGGTTGCCACCCAACAATGCCAGCAAATACTGCATGATTTTGCTGCCGATATTTGCGGCTGCACGCCAGAATGGACCATGAGCAACTTTATTAAAGCAGCCGTGGCGGAAATAAAAGAGAAGGTTGGCTCGGAGCGGGTTTTGTGTGCTTTGTCGGGGGGCGTAGATTCATCGGTAGCAGCTGCATTAGTGCAGCGGGCCATTGGTGAGCAATTAACGTGTGTGTTTGTAAATCACGGCTTCATGCGCCAGGGCGAACCTGAGCAGGTGAGTGCTACATTTTCGGCCCGTATGGGAGCGAATTTTGTACCTATTGATGCCTCGGAGCGCTTTTTAAGTAAACTAACAGGGGTGAGTGACCCTGAGCAAAAGCGTAAGCTGATAGGCGAAGAGTTTATTAGGGTGTTCGAAGAAGAGGCTCGGCGTTATGGACAAGCCCGTTATTTGGTTCAAGGCACGTTATACCCCGATGTCATAGAGAGTGGTACCGCTTCGGCCGGTGTTATTAAGAGCCACCACAATGTGGGTGGTTTGCCCGAGCATATGGAGCTGGATTTAATTGAACCTTTACGTCAGTTATATAAGGATGAAGTGCGTGAGCTTGGTATAGAGCTAGGTTTACCAGCAGCCTTAGTGTGGCGTCAACCCTTCCCCGGCCCCGGCTTGGCTATCCGCACAGTAGGGGAAATTACCCGGGAACGCGTGCAGTTGGTACGCCGGGCCGATGCCATTGTGGTGGAAGAGATAGAAAAGGCAGGGTTAGCGCAGGCCATTTGGCAGTATTTTGCCATCATCACCGATACTAAATCGGTAGGTATGATGAATGATAAGCGTAATTACGGTTATGTAGTAGCCATACGTGCGGTAGATAGTAAAGATGCTATGACAGCCAACTGGGTCCGCCTGCCTTATGAAGTGTTAGATCGTATATCATCTCGCATCATGAACGAAGTGAAGCAAATAAGTCGAGTGGTATACGATATTAGCTCAAAACCGCCGGCCACCATCTGCTGGGAATAAGGCAAACCGGAGGAGAATGGGTAGGTGTCTGCTCGTCAGTTACTGTTACTAGCGCTTGTTCTCATGTTGCCAGTGCAAATAGCGACATCTCGGGAAGCTAACGTTGCGTTCCCTGTATCGTTGGTTTGTTGCCCGGCAGAAGGTAGCGAAGATGGCTTACCACCGGCGGCAGAGTCGATGATTGCCGCTTTGTTAAAGCAGAGCATCCAGTTTATCTCATTTAGTACGGATGACTTGAGCCAAGCGACAGATACAGCAGTGTTGTGGGTGCAACTAGGTGATGGTTACACTATGCAACCAGCGGAGCACTTGGGCATTGGCGAATTTGTCAAATCAGGGGGCGCATTGGTTATTACCCCAGCACCACATGCAGGGGAAGCAGTTTTTACAGAGTTTAATAGGCTACTGGCAGCGCTGCAGGCCAATGCACGATTCATACCAGAACAAACGGTGGTTGGAATGCATATGGCAGGGGTGGGTGTGCAAGTAGAAGGTTTAGCCGACATTTACCTAAACAACCCGACACCCATCTGGGCCAATAATAAGGCCCTAACAATTTTGCAAGGTTGTATTGATGATACAAACCTTGTGTGGGGAGTAATGGAGCGGGTGGGCAAAGGATATGTAGTGGTGTTAGGCTCGGCTATACTCAGCCAAGATGCACCTGACGACAAAGATTATGATAACCTGCCTTTTGTTACGGCACTTATCAACTGGTTATACGAACAAGCGACTATGTAGTTGGCGGCAGCCATTGTTTATAGGGGGTAACATAAATTGCAAATTATTAACACCCAAGAGATGAGCCTGCAGCAGGTGCGAGCAGCTACGGCTCGGCCCGAGTTACACGAGATGGCGGTATCGCCAGCGGTGGCCGATGGCATTGAACGCATTTTTGGCGAGCGGCTTACCCCGGCGCAAGTGGTAGAGCGCATCGTGAACGATGTGGCTGCCCGTGGCGATGCAGCGGTTATAGAATACGCCCGGCGGTTAGATGCCGTCGAGCTTACACCAGATACTTTATTTGTAAGTGAGGATGAATTGGCTGCTGCTCGCCGTAGCCTAACTAGCGCCGATTTAGCAGCTATTGAAACAGCTGCCGAGCAAATAGCTAATTATCATCAGGCGCAAAAGCGGCAATCGTTTTTCATCACAAATAGCGGCGGCGCCATTTTAGGGCAACGGGTAATACCGCTCGATATTGTTGGCTGCTACGTTCCTGGTGGTAGGGCACCTTTGGTCTCTTCAGCGTTAATGTGCGTTATACCAGCGCGGGTGGCGGGAGTGAACCAAATTGTTGCCGCTACGCCAACCGGGCCAACCGGACAAATTGACGCTCGCTTATTGGTAGCTTTGCAAGTGGCCGGCGCTCATCGCATATTGCGAGTGGGTGGTGCACAGGCCATTGCCGCTTTAGCTTGCGGTACGCAGAGCATTCCACGGGTAGATAAAATAACCGGTCCGGGTAATGTGTTTGTGCAACTAGCCAAGAAAATGGTTTTCGGACGCGTGGGTATTGATGCACTACAAGGACCCAGCGAAATAGTGGTGATTGCCGATGATACAGCCGATCCCGAGCTAGTGGCGGCAGATCTACTCTCTCAAGCTGAGCATGATCCGGAAGCGGCGGCTATTTTGTTGACGCCATCAAAGCAGATGCTACAGGCCGTGTTAGCTGAGGTTGAGCGGCAAGTGGCCTTGTTGTCGCGGGTTGATACGGCTCGAGAGTCCTTGCGTCGTTGGGGCCGAGCGGTACTCTGTCGCGATTTGGCCGAAGCCTTTACACTGTGCGATATTATTGCGCCGGAGCACCTGCAAATAATGGTGGAGGATCCTTGGCACTGGCTGGGCCGAGTGAAGTGCGCTGGAGCAGTCTTTCTAGGGAATTATTCTACTGAGCCAATAGGTGATTATGTGGCGGGTACCAACCATGTATTACCTACAAACGGTACCGCTCGTTTCAGCTCACCACTAGGTGTGGATGATTTCACCCGTCGTTCCAGTGTGATATCTTTCACGCCCCAAGCCCTCAGCGAGCTGGGGCCAAGCGCTGTACATATAGGGGAGATAGAGGGGTTGGGGGCGCACGCTCAGGCGGTTCGTTTACGCTTGGATCGTCTGAATCAGGATGGAGGCGTTTAAGGTGGCACAAAGGTTAGCTGTGGTAGAACGGACAACCAACGAAACCAGCATCAAAGTACGCTTATGCTTAGATGGTAGCGGTGAAGCGGTTGTTGATACAGGTATTGGCTTTTTCGATCATATGTTAACAGCTTTAGCCCGCCATTCCCTAAGTGATATGGAGCTGGCGTGTAAAGGTGACTTAAATGTGGATGGGCATCATACTGTAGAGGATGTCGGTATTTGTTTAGGTCAGGCGTTGGCTCAAGCTGCTGGTGATAAAAAAGGGATCACACGTTATGGGCATGCTATTGTGCCGCTTGACGAGGCGGTTATTCAATGTGCACTCGATTTTAGCGGGCGTCCCTTCTTTGGCTACCACGACTTTAATTTGCCGGCAGGTAGTGTGGGCACTTTTGATGCTAGCCTATTCCCGGAGTTTTTCCGTGCTTTAGCTGTACATGCAGGGCTGACACTTCACTTGTGGCAATTGAATGGCGAAAACCCACACCATATTATTGAGGCAGCTTTTAAGGCGGTTGCCCGTTCTTTACAGGTGGCTTGGCAGTATAATCCCAGAGTGCAAGGTGTACCTTCCACCAAGGGCGTTTTATAACGTTTTTTCACCAAGATGTCAGTCCAGCTACCGTATTGAAGAGCTGTACTAGGCGACACAGTCAAATACTACCTACCCATTTGGGGAGGGTAAGAATCAGATTCTCAAGAACCTTGAAGAAGGGTCAGCGGCAGTATGGGCCAAACTGCGGTCACACTGTGATCAAAAGTTGCGGAGGCATTTTTAGGTTGTTTTTCCGGTTTTCAAACATAATTAAGCTATTAGTAGTGACCATAACTATTATTTGCGGTGTTTTCCAGCCAGTACTAGCTATGACAGCAGTAAAAACACCAGTGTTGGTACCAACGCCTTCCAAGCTACCAGCGGCGGGCAATGCGGCTGGCGCGTTGCCAAAAGCACCCCACCTTTCAGCTAAAGCAGCAATAATAATGGATGTAACTAATGGTAGCGTTCTCTATGAACTAAATGCCCAGCAAAGGCGTTCACCGGCTAGTTTAACTAAAATGGTGTCGGCTTTGGTGGCGTATAATCAAGCAAAACCGACAGCTACAGTGCGTATTAGCACTAATGCAGCTTCACGGCCGCCCACTAAGTTAGGGTTGCAAACCGGAGATCGCATTAGCTTAGACCAACTTGTGCAAGCGATGTTAATAGGTAGTTGTAACGATGCCGCTACTGCAGTGGCAGAGCATGTATCTGGCTCGGAAGCCGCTTTTGCTAAGTTGATGAATAAATTGGCCGCCAGTATCGGTGCTGTCGATAGCAACTTCGTTAACCCACATGGTTTGGATGCTAGTGGGCATTATAGCACCGCATACGATTTGGCACTAATAGCCTGCCATTTTTTGAGTAAGCCGGAGTTGGCATCTATCTCTGCGCAAACCAGCACCTTGCTCTCTTGGCAAGGAGGTAAAAAGGAGATGGTAAATATCAACTCCTTTTTATGGCGTTACGATGGTGCCGTTGGTTTAAAAACAGGCTATACCAGTAAGGCTGGTTATTCGGTTGCTGCCGCGGCTAAACGCAACGATCAGCAATTAGTTGTAATACTTTTAGGGTGCCCTAGTAGTGAGCAACGATGGACAGATGCTCAGGTGTTAATGGAGTACGGTATGACAAATTATACAGAGTTATCGGCTGCCGCTGCCTTGAAGCAACAGGTATACGTAGTAAAAGCGGGGGACACTTTAAGTGCCATAGCGCGTAAATATAATACCAGTGTTAACGCATTATTAGCGACGAACCCAAAACTAAAGCAAGATCCTAATCACCTACAGGTAGGGCAAAAAGTTATTATCCCATGATGGCAAGCTGGTATTTGGGTATTGCTACCATTTTATTCGACAAGCATTCATTTTTAGCGTAAAATGAATCAACGTTGGTAGGAAGGAAAGACGCACAAGCGTGCGAATGATATTAGAAGAACATATATTTAAGAAGGGAAGTTGAGATGGACGACGCTAGTAGTACGTGGCGTATTATCGCAGCGCTGTTTTTTATTGTTTTAAATGCTTTTTTTGTAGCTTCGGAATTCGCCATCGTGAAAGTACGAACTAACCGCATGCGCGAACTAGCGCAAAAAGGAAACTACCCTGCCACACTTGCCACTCGTATCACTCAGAATGTTGATGCCTACTTATCCGCTTGTCAACTTGGTATTACAATGGCATCCATCGCCCTAGGTTGGATTGGTGTATCAGCAATCAGAAATTTGCTTAGTCCCGTTATTAGCCTTACCATGGCTGGTGTATTAAGTTACGCAGTTATCACTTTTGTACACACAGTCGTTGGTGAGCAGGTGCCTAAGCACTTTTCAATTCACAAGGCCGAAGCGACAGCATTGTGGTGTGCAATACCCTTGCACCTGTTTTATCTGGTAAGCTCTCCAGTTATATGGTTGTTGAATATAACTTCAAATGCGTGTCTGCATTTACTGGGCATGAAAAACACAGGAATAATTGCAGAGGGAGCGCACACCGAAGAAGAGATACGGGCCATAGTCTCCTCTAGCCAAGAGTATGGTGTTTTGGAGGAGCACGAGGTGAAGTTGGTGGAGAACGTATTAGATTACACAGATCGTGTGGCCCGCGAGATCATGACGCCACGCAACGATGTAACGGTTATCTACACTGACCAAACCCTTGAAGAAG
Organism: uncultured Clostridia bacterium; assembly: GCA_964390985.1. Classification (GTDB taxonomy): domain Bacteria; phylum Bacillota; class Limnochordia; order DTU080; family DTU080; genus CAYMKM01. Next base: position 10,601 of record CAYMKM010000048.1, read on the forward strand.
CCACGCAGTTTGTGCTTTCCGAAGGGTACACACGTTATCCGCTTTGCCATGGCGACCGCGATAACGTAGTTGGTACTGTGCACATCCGTGATATTTTTGCTTTGCATTGCTCGGGAGAGGTGAAGAGTTTGGAGGATATAGCTCGCCAACCACTCATCATCCCCGAGACACTGCCCTTGCCGCAGGTGCGTCGGAAATTCCAGGAGACAGGCGTGCAAATTGCCATTGTCGTAGATGAATACGGTGCTTTTTCCGGCATAGTCACCTTGGAAGATATTATTGAAGAGGTCTTTGGTGATGTGCGAGATGAGTTTGACGAAATAGAGCGAGAGATGGTGCTACCTACAGAACATGGTCTGGAGCTAGACGCAGGCATGTTAGTGGAGGAAGCAATGGAAGCTCTTGGTGTCACCAGCGAGGTGGAAGTGGAAGGCGTCGATACCATTGGTGGTTTGGTTTTTAGCTTGCTAGCCAATAAACCTGAAAAGGGCGATAGTGTCGAGGTAGACGGTTATCGTTTACAGGTGGCTGAAGTAGAGGGCTTACGCATAACACGTCTTATTGCCAATCGTCTTGATGCTCAAGCAGAAGCAGATTTGCCAGCATCAATAACAACTAAAGCAGCTATGTAACTTATCCATTGCGTTACAGGCTTTTATGTGGGGAACGATAGCTTGCCGGGTCCCCCCATTACGGCGTTGACATTGGTCCCTAGGCCGAGCAGTTATGCGGTGCCGAGCGGAGCGGGTGATGCTTGGCCCGGCCCCATAAAAGGGTACTGCTCGGCCGTCTCCAAAGTCAACGCCGAACGGTGCCCCCCGGGGCGGTGCTAATATGTGGCGGTTTGTGCGTGGCGGGGAGTTGGGCATCGGGCGTAATGCGAGGTAGAGCGCTGGCGGGTCTGTGCGTTGCGCTGTGCTTCTTCTGCTTCACGGCGCCGTTTCTCCCGCCGCCAGGCCATCGAGCGTTTGTATCTTTCTCCCTGTTCGTTCAGGTATTTAACCACGGGTTTTAGGTAGCTTAGGTCCCGCAAGGGCACCTGGGGTGCTAGAACCCGCAACTTTTCTCCTATGATCTTCATGGAAAGCTCGTTGCCAGTTACCTCAATAAATGAATATCCATTCTCCTTCAAGAGCTTGGCTTTAATGGCATCGCGTACCTTTTGTTTAGCTACCTCTTCCGCTG
>CAYMKM010000049.1:0-11626 GCA_964390985.1 uncultured Clostridia bacterium
CACGTGCAGAATATCGGCTATTACTACGTGAAGGCTCAGCAGATCGCCGCTTAACAAAGTTAGGATATGATATCGGTTTAGTTGATGAAAACCGATACCAGCAATTCCACCAAAAAGCAAAGGCTATTGAAGGCGAAAAGCAGCGGTTACAAAAGGTGATAGTCAAGCCCGGGCCACACAGTGCTGCCGTTTTAAAACAAATGAGCTCTCAGCCATTGCACGAAGGGGTATCGTTATCCGAATTACTGCGTCGGCCCGAGGTGACTTATGCTGGGCTAGACGCTGTGGATCCACAGCGTCCATTATTGCCGGAAGACGTGGTTTCAGAAGTGGAGACAGACTTAAGCTACGCCGGTTATATTACACGGCAAGAACGTCAAGTGGCTGCCCAACGGCGGATGGAGGAGCGACGTATAAGCAAAGAGATTGATTACGAACAAATAACCGGGTTATCAAAGGAAGCCCGTGAGAAGTTGCAAAAAGTGAAACCGGTCTCGCTAGGACAAGCGGCGCGCATTCCAGGTGTGTCACCCGCAGATATCGATCGTTTGCTGATGTTCTTAGAGAAAAACCGCAGCCAGTGGAGGGTTCATCATGAATGACGTTTTCGTTTCGGCATTGGGTGCCGGGGCTAGCGAACTGGGTTTAACCTTATCACCGGAGCAGTTGCAGATGTGCTACAATTACGCCCAAAAGGTGCGTCAGTGGAATGAGAAAATCAATTTAACCACACTTGTAGACCTGGAAGAAATGGCGATTAAGCATTTTGTGGATTCGTTCACTGGCACATTGGCGGGCACCTGGCCAAAGGGTGCTCTTTGCGCCGATGTGGGTACAGGAGCGGGATTCCCCGGAGTGCCCATGGCTATATTACGCCCGGATACAAAGTGGGTACTAATAGACTCTTTAGGTAAAAGAGTTAACTTTTTACGCCAAGCTATTACTGAAATAGGTTTGGTGAGCGTGACGAGTGTACATGCAAGGGCCGAAGAGGTAGGCAGAGATAAAAAGATGCGCGAAAAATATGATATTGTAGTGGCTCGGGCTGTAGCTCAACTATCGGTATTAGCCGAGTATTGTTTGCCACTGGTACGCCCAGGGGGTTATTTTATTGCCATGAAAGGGCCTGGTGCGAGCGATGAAGTAGCCGCAGCCAAAAAGGCGTTAGCCATATTAGGGGGCGGCCCGCCGAAACTAATTGAGTTGACTTTACCTCAACAAGCTGGTCAACGCACATTGGTTAGTGTGTATAAAAAGACCTCCACACCTGCCGCATATCCCCGCCGACCTGGTATTCCCGGGAAAAAGCCGCTTTAGCTAACAACCCATAACAGTGAATGGGAAGGAAAGAGTCGACGCAGAGAAGAACAGTTGACTGCATGAAACCGGCCGCGCCGGTACGGGAGGTTGGGCATGGGCAGGATTGTAGCCATAGTGAACCAAAAAGGCGGAGTAGGTAAGAGCACTACAGCTGTCAATTTGGGGGCCTATTTGGCAGAAGCAGGCAAAAAGGTGCTGTTAATTGATATTGATCCACAAGGTAACGCTACCAGCGGTGCAGGTATAGATAAAAGCTTAGTAAGTAGCGGCATGTACGATGTGTTGCTGGAACGCATGGCCATTCAGGATGTTATTAAACAAACAGCGATTAAAGGTTTTTATGTTGCCCCGGCCAGTATAGCGTTAGCTGGAGCGGAGATAGAATTGGTTTCTGCTATTTCCCGTGAATACCGTTTGCAAAAAGCGTTGAAACCTATTGAGGGTAGTTATGATTACATATTGATTGATTCACCACCTTCATTGGGGCTACTCACAGTTAATGGTCTAGCTGCGGCAGCGGGAGTATTAATTCCCATCCAATGTGAGTATTACGCTTTAGAAGGTCTTAGCCAGCTTATGCAAACTATAGAAATGATCCGCGTTCATGTAAACCCGGAACTTGTGGTGGATGGGGTAGTGATGACCATGTATGATCCCCGTACCAACCTTTCGCAACAGGTGAGTGATGATGTACGCAACTTTTTTGCCGATAAGGTGCGCGTTTTCAACACAATGATTCCTCGTAATATTCGTTTGAGCGAAGCGCCTAGTTATGGCATGCCAATTAGCATATACGATGCCAAGTGTCGTGGGGCCATAGCCTACCATGACCTGGCACAGGAGGTGCTCAGTGCTTGAATGGTAATAGGAAGGCGTTAGGACGCGGTTTAGCTGCACTTATACCCCAAGCAGCACAAGAAAGTGTACCAGAAGGGGTACAAGAAATAGCTATTAATTGCATTGAGCCAAACATGCAGCAGCCTAGGCGGTATTTTGACCCAACCTTGCTGGCGGAGTTGGCCGCATCGTTGCGTCAACATGGAGTGCTGGAACCGGTTATTGTGCGGCCAAAAGAGGGCAAATACGAGTTAGTAGTGGGTGAAAGACGCTGGCGGGCCGCACAAGAAGCCAAATTGTCCAGTATACCGGCTATTGTGCGGGAGATGGACGATCGGCAAGCGCTAGAACTTGCGTTGGTTGAGAATGTACAGCGTGAAGATTTAAATGCTATGGAAGAGGCGGAGGCCTTTCAACGTTTGGCTAATGAATTTGGCCTTACGCAAGATGAAATAGCTGTCAAAGTGGGCAAACAGCGCTCAACAGTGGCGAATCGTCTACGCCTTTTAGAGCTGGAACCAGAAATAAAAGCGGCCGTTAAAAAGGGAGTCATTAGTGCTGGACATGCTCGAGCGCTATTAGCAATACCGAGCGGTAAAGCACGGCTCCAGATGGCCCACCACTGCATTAACGAAGGGTTATCGGTGCGGCAAGTTGAGGAGAAAGCAAGGCAGAAGAAGGCTACTCCTAAACGGAAAAAGCAACGACCAACCACAATTGATGTGGGCCTTAATGATTTAGAAGAGCAGATGCAGCAGGTCTTGGGGACCCGAGTACGCATTGTACGACAAGGTACAAAGGGTCAAATTCAAATTGAGTTTTACGATGACGAAGATATCACACGTATTTTTGAGCTTATTGTAGGCGAAGAGCAACAAGGGTAAACCGGCTAAGTCTTCGGATGGGGGCCTTAAAATGCAGAACCTTATGCGGCATGAGGCATGGCAGCTTCTTCAGCCGGGTCAGGCCATTACCATTAGTACAGAATCCCCGTTTTACCGCGGCTGTTACACATCAAAAGTACTAGAGTACATTGATCACGGTGTTCGTATTGAGGTACCGATAGATCAAAACAAGTTAGTACTACTTCCAGTAGGTACAGCGGTACTGATACGCGTCGAAACACCCGAAGGTATACATGAATTTAAGGCATGGGTGAGTGAACGCCAAACGGGTGCGAATAGGCATCTTATGCTAGCCACCTTGCAAACCATGCAACAATCAGAGGCAGATCAAGGAAATCAAGGGCGACGCATACCAGTGTGGGCGGTCACAAGTGGTAAAGGGGGCACCGGGAAAACCACCACGGTGGTTAACTTGGCTTTGGCCTTAATTGAGCAGGGTAAGCGAGTATGCGTTATTGATGGTGACTTAGGAACGGCAAACATTGATATTGTGCTGAATTTGGCTCCGCACTACACTCTAAGCGATGTGGTGATGGGGCGAAAACATATTTTAGAGGCTGTTATAGAAGGGCCAAAAGGGATGGTCATTCTGCCCGGTGGCTCAGGCCTACAAGAGCTCACCCAGTTATGTGATACCGATTTTGAACACTTACTAAACCAATTTCGCTTACTAGAGCGTTATACCGATATAATGCTTATTGATACCTCGAGCGGTCTTTCGCGCAGTGTTACCAACTTTTTAGTCGCTGCTGAGATGGCCTTGCTCGTTACCACACCGGAGCCACCATCTATAACTGATGCATACGCCCTAATAAAAGTTTTAGCTCGTGCTGGTCATCGTCTACCCATGCAATTGGTAATCAATAAAGCTCGCAGTGTTGATGAAGCTCAGGCTGTAGCAGAGAAAATTGTGTTTGCCGCCCGCCGCTTCCTAAATTATGAATTGCATTCGATAGGGCATATCTGCGATGACGAGGCTGTGGAAAGGGCAGTGCGAGAGCAAGTGGCGCTTATAATGAACTATCCGCGTTCAAAAGCCGCGACTGATTTTCGGCTGTTAGCGGCTAAATTATGCCAGGACCAAGCGCAGCAAAGCGTAGATATCGGCGGTACCCGCTCATTCTTACAGCGGTTTCGCAAATTATTGGTCGGTCGAGATAAAATAAGTTCCACGTGAAACATTTCGTTTACGGCTATGTTCCACGTGGAACATTTTTAGATGGAGGCCTAGCTTGGATAGGAATGAGATGCAGCGAATTTTACAGAGCGTTAAAGATGGGAGAATGGAACTAGACGCAGCAATGCAGGCCTTAAGCGGTTTCGATATTGAAAATATCGGTTATGCGCGCATTGATCATCAACGGGCTTGGCGAAAAGGTTTTCCAGAAGTTATTTATGCAGCCGGCAAGGAACCTAATCAAGTGGCCGCCATAGCGGAGCGTTTATTTCAACGTAACGATAAAGTCCTCATCACCCGGGCCGACGAAAACACATATCAAGTGGTACAGCGAGCTGTGCCCGAAGCCAATTACCATTCCACCGCCCGAGCCATTACCATTTGCCGTGGAGAAGTGGTGCCAATTTACAGCGGATATGTGGCAGTTTTAAGTGCGGGAACTTCCGATTTACCTGTGGCAGAAGAGGCAGCTATTACGCTTTCTATTATGGGTCACGCCGTGCGACGTATTTATGATGTAGGCGTGGCTGGTATCCATCGACTTTTAGCTGAACAAGAACAAATAGCGGGTGCGCATGTAATAATTGTTGTAGCTGGTATGGAAGGGGCGTTGCCTGGTGTAGTGGGTGGCTTAACCGACCGGCCAGTAATTGCCGTACCTACCAGCATCGGATATGGAGCTAATTTAGGCGGACTGGCTCCGCTGCTCACTATGCTCAACTCCTGCTCTAGTGGCGTAACAGTGGTAAACATAGACAACGGATTTGGTGCAGGCTATGCCGCAGCACTAATCAACACATTAATCTCTAATGGCAGTGGTAGGCAAAGGGGAGACTCGATATGCGAATAGGTTATTTCGATTGCTTCTCTGGAGTGAGTGGCAACATGATACTAGGGGCAATGCTTGATGCTGGGTTGCAATTAACGCAGTTAGAGGCTGATTTAGTGGACCTAGCGTTGCCTGGTTGGCGGTTGGAAGTAAAACAAGAGCAACGGCATGGACTTACAGGTACGTACGTTGCTGTAGTGCCCACCCGTCACGAGCATGTACATCGCCACCTGTCTGATATTGAGGGGATTATTACCAAATCGCAACTTCCTGTAGCAGTAAAGGAGAAGGCGCTCGCTGTTTTTACACGGTTAGCCCAAGCTGAAGGCCTAGTACATGGAGTTCCCGCGGAAAAAGTACACTTTCATGAAGTGGGTGCCGTCGATTCAATAGTAGATATTGTGGGAGCCATTGCCGGATTTTATCGGCTGCAGTTAGAGCAAATATGGGTATCGCCAATTCACGTTGGCTGTGGGACGGTAGAAACACAGCATGGTTTGTTGCCAGTACCAGCACCTGCTACCGCAGAGCTTCTGAAAGGGGTACCAGTTTACACCACTGGTTGCCAGGGAGAACTGGCTACACCCACTGGAGCGGCAATTTTACGCACTGTGGCAAACGGATTCGGCTCTTGGCCAGCAATGGTGGTCCAGCAAACTGGGTATGGCCTGGGCACTAGGGAATTGGCACATCCCAATGCTTTACGCTTAGTTATTGGCGAGTCTACTGATAGCAGTATAAATGTCCATCATCAGGTGCCTGCTGGTTTAGAGCACGATGTTGTTCAAGTGCTAGAGGCAAACGTGGATGATATGAACCCACAATTGTACGCCCATGTGCTCGATTCATTGTTGGCCGCCGGGGCCCTGGACGTATATTACACCCCTGTAGTCATGAAAAAAGGGCGTATGGGCTGCAAGCTAACAGCGTTGGTCACTGATGATGTGCAGGAAGCTTGTTTGGCTACAATATTGCAGCAAACAACCACACTAGGTGTACGCATTTACAGTGCTAATCGCGCCAAATTGACTCGTCACTGGCAAACAATATCATTGACTGATGGTACAGTGCGCGTCAAAATTGGCAGCTGGCAAAATAAAATAGTAAATGTAGCCCCCGAATATGAGGATTGCCGTAAATTGGCTGAAACCAGTGGTAAACCACTAAAAGAGATACTTAACGAAGCTCAGGCAACCGCCCAGCCTTTAATTGCTAAGAAAATACGTTGAGAGGTGCAGATGCTGGTTGATGCGTGGGAGCACAGTGGTTGGTTAAACACTGGGTAATGGCACTGGCAATAGTGGTAGCCATGCGCACTACCAGGCTTAATCTGGTATTCTGCAAAACAAAATACTCCATAAAACCACCGACATTCACCACACCCACCAGATGTAAATCGCCCACCGGCGGTAGTTTTTTATTCACACCCGTGCCCGGTTTCAGCGGACCGGGCTTTACTGTTATATAACCGACATTTTCCGAGCGTCCTAAGCAAGCATCAATGGCCAGTACCGTTTGGTCGGGATGCTTATCCGTCACCATTTCAAGCACTTGTATTAAGTTGGCGGCGTGTACTGGCTCATCCAGTGTGCCGTAAATAGGGATCTGCCAACCAGACAACTTCTCGTGTAAGGCAGAGCCTGTCAGTGGGCCTAGCGAATCACCGGTGGAGCGATCGGTGCCAACGCATATGATCACCGGGTTTGTATGATGATTTTTTACCTGACCTAAATGTGTAGCTAACGCTGACGAAAGCGTCGCTACCGCCTGATCATCATCTACATATACCCGATGGGGGTTTCGGTGTAATTCTGGTATTAACGAACCGGTGAGAACCGGCCACACAAGCAACACCTCTTGCTACGAAGATACAAGCTTATAAGCAGTATATGACGGTGAGGGCATCTGCTATACCCCGTCGAGATAAAACACCTATAGACCAGCGTTTGTGCATAGAGTTGTAGCAGGAGGCGATGGGGTGCATTGGCTAAATTGGCGTTCAATTAGCGCGGCAGCTGCTTATGTGGGAGCAGCCATTGGTGCCGGTTTGTTTTCTGGGCGGGAGAGTGCACAGTTTTTTATACCCTTCGGTCACATGGGAATGCATGCAGCTCTCAGCACTATCCCTTTATTTGCTATTGCTGGCAGCCTCATTTTATATATCGCTTGGCGGCAGGGAGCCGTGTGTTATAGCGATTTTTTATTGAGGTATCTGCCTGGGCAGTTGGTTAACCTGCTCGATTACACATTATCTTTTTTCTTGTTTTGTACTATCGCCATTATGGGTGCCGGCGCAGGGGCTTTGTTAGCGGGTATTAGTGGCATATCACCAGCTTGGGGTACAGTTGCCCTACTTACATTTACAGCCATCATTTTATTTTTTGGGCGCGATGGTTTTTTACGAGCAAATGCTGGCATGGTGCTGGTGCTCATAGTTATCATTCTATTGGTGGCAAATAGCCACGGGGTGAGTTGGGTGACTACGCAGGATATTGGCGATATTGGGGCCATAAATTGGGGTTTAACGCCTCGGTGTTGGCTAGCTTCATCAATTGTGTACGCCGGTTATAATGTTGCATTATCGCTACCATTGTTGGTAACTTTAGGCGGAGGTTTACGCTCAGCAGGTGAGGCGTGGGTGGCTGGAATTGGCGGAGGGGTGATTTTGGGGTTAATGGTGGTAATATTAAGCGGCACGCTGATTTCTAATGCGCCATTGGCGCTAATAACGCCTATACCCATGCTATTGGTTGTGCGGAAGGTAGGCGACTGGGCCATTCAAGCGTACATTATCGGTATGTTACTGGCCTTAGCTACAACTGCGGTGGCTAGTGCATATGCGCTGGCGCATCGGCTAACCTCTCATTACCCATCAGTTGAAAAATGGGCTGGTTTGGCGCTAGTGTTTTTAGCTCTTCCCTTTTCCACACTGGGTTTTATGTCACTTGTACGTACAGTGTATCCTCTGTTGGGTTACGCCGCCATTTTACTAATAGTGGCCGCAGGGTTATTTGGGTTGTGTAGGCTTACGGTTCATAAACTATAGTAAAATCTTCGGCAAAAGCTTGCAAAGAAGACTGCTTTTGGCAGGAGCATAGCCGATTAATGTGGAAATATATCGAACCGTTTAGTATAACAACCCAGTACCGGGCATGGCGGGAGGTTTTATTTTGGCTGCAGTATGCAAACGAAGCCACGCGTACGGTCGGGTGGCATTTGTTATTGCAGCTCTGCTATTAGCTATGGTGGCAGGAGCTTTTGCTGGGTTTCGCGGTGCAATGGCCACTCGCACCGTACTAAGTGGCGTGCGCGTGGGTGGCATTAATATTGAGGGTATGCGTTACGATGAGGTGCGGCATGTATTATCGTCCCGCCTTGGCGAACGATTGAACCGCGGCCTGCTCATTAATTGGGGCTGGGGGCAGCAGTTTATTGTTCCTGCCGCAGCAGGCATCTCTTTAGATGCGGATGAAATAGCACTTCAAGCATTAGCTGTAGGCCGTCGTGGTTCATGGCTGCAACAATTTAAGGAACGTTGGCAAACGTGGCAAAAAGGTTATAACCTATCTTATGAATTTCAAGTATCGCCCCAATTCGACATCGTATTGGCCACATTAACTGCACAAATGAATAAACCACCTGTTAATGCCCAATTTAAGGCGTTGCCGAATGGTGATGTTGAAGTGAGCGGTGGTCTGCGCGGTCAAAAAGTAGATGCGGCTGAACTAAAGGAATCTATACTAGCGGCAATATACAGTGGGAAAAGCCAACTATGGGCACCGGTAAGTGCCGTAGAACCGGAAGTGACTACGGCAAAAGCTCATGCTTTGGGCATTCGTAAAGTAGTCTCCGCTTATAGTACAAAGTTTAACGCAGGCGATTTCAACCGTAGCGAAAATATACGTCTGGCCAGCCAGGCATTGAACGGGGCGTTAATTGGGCCTGGCGAGGTATTCTCATTCAATAAGCGAGTAGGGCCACGTATAGCTAGTTTAGGGTATAAAGAGGCACCCGTGGTTGTAGAAGGCGAACTAGTACCTGATATTGGTGGGGGAGTATGCCAAGTATCCTCCACATTATATAATGCGGTATTGTTAGCAAACCTAAGGGTAGATAGTCGCGTACCGCATTCAATTCCCTCTACCTATGTTGAGTTAGGTCGGGACGCGACCGTTGTTTATGATTATATTGACTTCCGTTTTGTCAATAATACACAAGGACACCTACTCGTACAGGCGCAGGTAATAGAGAACCAATTGGAAATTACGTTACTAGGTAGCGAAAAAGCGACTCCTACTCGTTTAGTATCACGTATTGAAGTGACCACACCAGCACCAGTAATAGAAGTGGAAGATAAAACCTTATCCCCTGGTCAAGAAGAAGTAGAGCAAAAAGGGGGGACCGGTTATGTGGTCTCTGTGTGGCGGGTGATTCAAGAACCGGAGGAGCGCTGGGAACTGATAGGAAGAACCACTTACAAACCTCGTCCCCGCGTTATTAGAGTTGGTCCATAATAGGGCAAGCCCTTAGGACCTTCAGAAACGGAGTGTAGAAGTGCAGCTATTAGAGCGGCAAGCTAAGCAGTTATTGCGAGAGGCTGGTTTGCCAGTATTAATGAAAGAGCCAGCACTTACCTATCAGGCCGAATATTACTTTAGTTTTGCATTAGATAGCAGCCGGAACAGCACCATTTTCGTTTTATCAACCGCAGATAGTAAATGTAACCGTGCGCAGACTGTTAAGGTACCTATTGATCCTAGCTTGAGCTTACGTAGTTTCATGGTGCAAAAGGCTGCTTTTACAGCCGGGGTACCAGCCCAGATAGTGGAAGAATTAAAGCAGCTGACAATGGCTGTTTACCAGTTATACGAAGAGTTTGATGCAGTGCTGATAGAGGTAAATCCCCTAGTTTTAACCCACGACGGCAAACTAGTTATTTTAGATGCCAAAATAGAAGTTGATGATCATGCGCTTTTCCGGCAACCAGTGATCAGTGAATTTGCTGCTAAAGCAGTTGATCCTGCGGAAAGAGCGGCGCGTGAGGCGGGTCTAGTTTATGTAAAATGCGATGGTAATGTTGGTGTAATTGGCAATGGCATCGGTTTAACAATGGCTATAGCCGATATGATACACGATTGCGGAGGCCAACCAGCTGGTTTATTGGATATTGGTAACAGTGGCTGTGCCGAAGTGGTGGAGAAAGCACTTCATGTTATATTAGCTGATACGGCAGTACAATCCATATTAATAAATATCTATTGTGACATCACTAGTTGCGACGAAGTAGCTGCTAGGCTGCTAGCTGCTAGTAAAAGCAAGCAGGTGACAATACCAGTAGTGGTGCGCATGGTGGGTGCAAACGCCGAAATAGGGTGCGAAATGCTGGCCGATTCCGGTTGGGAGATTGTTGATACACTGTGGGCAGCTGCCAAGCGAGCGGTAACTTTAGCCACACAAGGGGGGCAACCACAGTGAGCATTTTGGTGGGAAAAAACACCCGGCTTTTAGTGCAAGGTATTACTAGCCGACAGGGTGCTTTTTATACGCAACGAATGCTTAACTATGGCACCCGTGTGGTTGCTGGTGTAACACCAGGGTGCGGTGGACAACAAATACACGGAGTACCCGTATACGACATAGTCACTCATGCCATAGCTGAAACTGGGGCAAATGCTTCTATTGTATTTACACCAGCAGCTTTAGCTACAGAGGCTATTTTGGAGGCTACTGATGCGGGTCTACCCCTGATAATATGTGTGACAGAAGGCATACCCCAAAAGGATATGGTGGTAGTGCTAAATTATACTACTGCTCGGGGTACCCGCCTAATTGGACCAAATTGTCCCGGCATAATCACACCGCAAGCCTGTCTGGCTGGCGTTTTTCCTGGTAATATTTTTAGCCCAGGGTCAGTAGGTTTGGTTTCGCACAGTGATACACTTGCTTATGAAGTAGTGAATATGCTCACCCAAAAAGGGATAGGGCAATCTACTTGTGTAGGCGTTGGTAGCGATCCATTAATAGGTACTAGGTTTGTTGATGTTCTACCCCTGTTGGCCGATGATCCGGAAACAGAGGTAGTAGTTTTACTTGGTGAAATTGGCGGTTGCGATGAAGAAGCAGCGGCGGCTTATATTCAACAAATAGAGAAACCTGTAGTAGCCTTTATTTCTGGGCGAGCTTTACCTGGTCGTGAAGACGAAGTAGCAGCTAAAACAGCTGCTCTTAATGCAGCGGGAGTGGCTGTGGCTAGTAAATTGGCAGATATTGCAGAGCTAGTAGCCGCTCGGCTGTAACGTTAAGTTTTCAGCGCATTTGTTGGATTGAATTTAGTCAGACTGAATATAGAAAACAGCAGGCGCACCGTCCGTAGTCGGTGCGCTTGTGTTATACCTGGCAATGTGCTACTCCTTTTATGACCTGCGCCTTACCACTATCAGCATAGTGCGGCCCCTGCGGCGCAGGATGGGGTTGAGCACCGGGGAGAGCACAGCAGCCAAAATCTCTACCAGCATGAAATAGCCTCCCCATCCATCGATGGATTGCTGCGTATATGCC
>CAYMKM010000050.1:0-11517 GCA_964390985.1 uncultured Clostridia bacterium
CGGTTTTGCGCATGCTCAACGTATTGCCGCAAAATATCTAGTTTGCGGTGTAGAGGGCTAAAGTTATCATCTGCTTGGCTATGTATGTGATAATCAAGAAGCATGTATTCCCTCGCTTTTTCCAACATCAATGTTAGGCTATACGCTTTATCATTCGTCAATCCTCCCTGTGTAACCGAGTGTCAGCAGGATTTTTATTTATCATCTAGCATATTGCAGAAGGAAAACATAAGAAGAACAAAGAAAATATGAGTAAACAAACGAAAGCTAATGATACCAGAGCCCGGAAGAGGGGGGACTAATGACCAAGAGCAAGAGGGTGGCAATGCTACCAGCAGAACGGCTGGAAAAAATGAAGCAAATTGTTCAATCACGGGGTGCTGCACGCGTAAGCGACTTGTGTCAGGAGTTAAATGTAAGCGCAGTAACTGTTCGTAACGATCTGTCGCAACTAGAGAAACAAGGTGCATTAGCCCGCTCTCATGGCGGTGCTGTGGCCCTTGAACCGAGCAAATTAGGTTACGAACGACCTTTTCGTGAACAAGAAGGACTCTTTGCTGTTGAAAAAGAGCGAATTGGTCGCTTGGCAGCAGGCTTAGTGTGCGATGGTGACGTTGTTATCTTCGATGTAGGCACTACCACCACACAAGTAGCCCGGCATCTATCTGATAACTGCCGGGTGGTTGTGGTTACCAATAGTTTAAATATTGCCTTGGAACTAGAACGCTTCCCCCAAGTGAGAGTGTTAGTGATGGGTGGCACCCTACGGCCATTGCAGCACTCATTGGTGAACCCATATGCTACTTTATTATTATCGCAGGTGCATGCCGATAAGCTGTTTTTAGGCTGCAATGGTATTAGTACCGTGGCAGGGGTGACTAATGCCAATTTGCAAGAAGCCGAAGTAAAACAAGCTATGATAAAGGCGGCAAAAGCGGTAATTGTGGTAGCTGATGGCAGTAAAATAGGTGTCGTGGCTGCAGCCCACATTGCTAACTTAACCGAAATAGATGTGCTGATAACCGATAAAAGCGCCAGTCAACAAGAGTTAGCTAAGATAAGCGAAGAAGGTATACAGATTCACACTGTGTGATATGCACTTCCATTGAAAGTGAGGGCAGCAATGCAAAAAAGCGAACAGCGTTTGGCCGATGGGCGGTATTTGCTGCTTTATTCATTTCCGAAAGCACCTGCGAAAGAAAAGAGAAAGACGAAAATGGTGAATAAGCTAGCTAAGGAGCGTGATCCCCATGTCTGAACTCCGTTGGCATCCTTTATTAGGGCAATGGGTGATTAGCGCTACCCATCGTCAAAATCGCACATATAAACCGCCAGTCGAGCACTGCCCGTTATGTCCCACACAGGCGGGTAGCCCACCGACTGAAATACCGATCCCCGATTTTGATATAGCCGTCTTCCAAAATAAATTTCCGTCTTTGCGGCTGGATGCAGCTGAAGCTGATGTAGAGGGTACTCCTTTATACCCAGTGCGTAAAGCGGAGGGCATTTGCGAAGTGGTTGTGTACACTCCTGAACACACTGGGAATTTGGGCACTTGCTGTGAAGAGAAGGTACGCAATTTGATTGACGTTTGGGCAGATCGCTACAACGAGTTAGGCGCGTTAGAATGCGTCGATTACGTATTTATATTTGAGAACAGAGGAGAAGCCGCCGGCGTAACCTTGCATCACCCGCACGGGCAAATATACGCTTATCCATTTATTCCACCCATTTGTCAACGAGAAATAGAGCAGTCTGAAGCGCATTACACCCAAACAGGTCGCTGCCTGTTTTGTGATGTGGTTAAAGAAGAGCAAAAAGATGGCCGACGTATAGTGTGGCAGGACGAACATATTGTTGCTTTTGTGCCCTTTTTCGCCCGTTTCCCCTTCGAAGTGCATATATACCCTCAACGTCACATGGGCTGTATATCACAATTAAATGATCAGGAGCGGTGGGCCCTAGCGCAGAGCATGCAACAAGTGATTCGTCGTTACGACCGACTTTTTGGTGTACCAATGCCTTACATGATGGCTATGCATCAGCAACCAACCGATGGCGGACATTACCCTTATTATCACTATCATGTTGAATTTTTACCACTAGCCCGTGCTGAGAATAAATTAAAATACTTGGCTGGTAGCGAATCGGGTGCCGGCACCTTCATCACTGATATGGCGGCTGAAGAGCAAGCGCAAAGGTTGGTGGCGCATGGTAGTTGACGATCGCTTAGACCAATTAATAAAAGATTTTCAGGTTCACATGGGTCCATATTCTCCACAGCAGTTATGGGTAGCCAGCGCTCCAGGGCGTGTCAACCTCATTGGCGAACATACCGATTATAATGCGGGTTTTGTTTTGCCTATCGCTATTGAACGTAACATACTAATGGTAGGTGCTCGCCGAGATGATCTTCAGGTACGAGTTTATGCACAAGATTATAACGAACAAGTAGCTTTTCATTTGGCGGCCAACAGTTACGATGAAAAAAGGCCTTGGAGTAATTATATCCGTGGTGTGTTGGCCATGTTAGATCAGGCTGGTTATACACTGCCCGGGTTAGATATAGCCTTAGCTGGTAATATACCCAAAGGTGGTGGCTTAAGCTCTTCTGCCGCTTTGGAAGTGGCTAGTGCTATGCTGGCTCAGGTCATTGGGCAGTTTGAACTACCACTGGTACAAATGGCCTGTTTGTGTCAGAAGGCAGAGAATGAATTTGTAGGTGTGCATTGTGGTATTATGGATCAATTTATTGTTGGATTGGGCCAAAAGAACCACGCTTTGCTTATTGACTGCCGCAGTTTGGAATATAAACAGGTGCCTTGGCCATTAGATGATGTGCAACTTTTGGTGGTAGATACAAAAGTGGAACGGGGTTTGGCAGCTTCAGCATATAACCAGCGGCGTGAAGAATGCGAAGTAGCGGTAGCTATTCTGGCTAAATATTTGCCAGGTGTTCAAGCGCTGCGCGATATCAGCCGTAAGCAGCTAGCAAGCCATGCTAGGCATTTACCCCAACCTTTGTGCGATAGAGCTACTCATGTGGTGCATGAGAACGAACGCACCTTGCAAGCCGCCCAAGCGCTCGCTAATGGCGATTGGCAACAGCTAGGCGATTTAATGAACGATTCACATGAAAGCTTACGCCACCTTTTCGAAGTTAGTTGTCCGGAGCTAGATGCCGTGGTAGAGATAGCCCGCGCCACATCGGGGGTGTATGGTGCCAGAATGACTGGGGCTGGCTTTGGCGGATGTGCCATAGCTTTAGTTAAACATGAAGCAGTGCCAACCTTGTTGAAGGCTTTAAGCACTCAGTACCCTAAAGTAACTGGTAGACAACCAGGTCTACTGCTGACCAAGCCGTCACAGGGTGCCAGAGTATGGCCGCTTTGCGGTTTTGCAAAATAGGAGGACGCAAATATGCGTGTATTGGTTACTGGTGGTGCCGGATACATTGGCAGCCATGTGGTGTGGGAGTTGCTTGAGGCGGGGCACGAACCCGTAGTCATAGATAACTTATCCAAAGGACACGCTGCTGCTTTACCCACAGGGGTTTCTTTGTTGCAAGGAGACCTAGCAGACGCATCATTTATACGTTATGCCATATCAACTGTAAAACCGCAGGCGGTGATGCATTTTGCTGGTTTTATTGAAGTAGGGGAGAGCGTGCAACAACCAGGCCGTTACTACCGCAATAATGTATCTAACAGCCTTAATTTACTCGAAGCCATGGTGGAGTTTGGTGTGCAGTATATTGTCTTCTCATCTACAGCAGCGGTATACGGCGAACCAATACACATACCTATTGACGAAGATCACCCTAAAGTGCCGCTAAACCCTTATGGTGAATCGAAGTTGTTTGTGGAGTCTATGTTGGCCCGTTACGAGCAAGCACACGGCGTGCGATCCATTTGTTTGCGTTATTTTAACGCGGCGGGAGCGCACCCTTCCGGTAAAATTGGGGAAGCGCATCAGCCGGAGACACATCTAATACCCATAGTGCTGCAAGCAGCAGCCGGGCAGCGTTCACATGTATATATCTATGGAACTGATTATCCTACTGAAGATGGCTCTTGTGTGCGTGATTACGTGCATGTTTGTGATTTGGCTGCCGCACATCGGCTGGCAATTCAAGTGTTAGCCGCTGGGGGTCCTTCTGGTGTATACAACCTTGGCAATGGCCGTGGCTTTTCTGTACGGCAAATTATTGCCGCCACCCAAAAGGTGACTGGGCAATCCATAACCACTATGGAGGCTCCTCGACGGGCTGGAGACCCCGCAGTGCTGGTGGCGAGCGCCCAATTAGCTCGTCAAAAATTGGGTTGGCAGCCACAATATACCGTAATAGATGATATAATTGGTAGTGCCTGGTGCTGGCATAAAGCTCATCCGTTGCGGTTTGCATAATAACGCTTTTTTAAGTTGCGTGGCAGGTAATGATTAAGGTTGGTCGAAATAATTCGACAAAGTTTCAAGGGGGTATTGATATGTTATTGCAAAAACGGTCGGTTATTTGCGCAATTTTTACGGTGGTGTGTCTGGCCGCTTTGGTACTCTGCTCGTTCTCTGCCTCTGCGGCGCTTCCACAGTTAGGCGAATTAGCACCTGATTTCAACTTGAAAAAGGCTGATGGTAGCGGTAACATCCGCTTGAGTGATTTACGGGGGCGCCCAGTTCTTATTATGTTCTGGGGTCCGAATTGCGGGTATTGCAAACAAATGTTTCCAAGCATGATAGCTAATTACCCAGGTTGGGTTAAGAAGTACAACGTTGAGATTCTTTCGATAGGTTACTCGCCGTATCCGTCCCTAGTAAACAAGGTGGCCATCCAATATAAATTAAACTTCCCTGTGTTATTATATGACGTAGCAACAGAGAGCAAATATGGCATTCGAGTTGTACCCGCTTTCTATTTGGTGGATGCCGATGGTTATATCCGCTACACTAAAATAGGTTCGGGTGAGTCTACTGTGAATTTGGAGAATCGAATCAAAGCTATAGTAAAATAAATGTGTCAATGAAACAGGAGCAGTGGTCATTATGTGGACTTTGAGCGGTTTCGCCGATGAAATATCGGCTGATTTAAGCGAGCAGCTTGCCACTTTACAATCGGAGAACATGAAGTATCTGGAGTTACGTGCCGTATGGGGCAAGGGCGTGTTAAAGTTATCTGATGAAGAGATCGGGCAGGTGAAAGCGGCATTAAAGGCCGCCGGTGTTGGCGTATCCGCCATTGGTTCACCTATTGGTAAAATCAAAATTACCGATGATTTCACACCTCATCTGGCCGATTTTAAACGAGCTCTTTGGTGCGCACAACAATTAGAGGCACCCTACATTCGGCTCTTCTCCTTCTTCGTACCTGCGGGCCAGGCTGTTACCTATCGCGCCGAAGTGATGCAGCGCATGCAAGCATTAGTAGAAGCAGCTGCTGGTTCGGGTGTCACACTGCTACATGAGAACGAAAAGAACATATACGGCGATATTCCAGCCCGTTGCCTGGATATTGTGGAGACAGTGGCCAGTCCACAGTTAAAATTGGTTTGGGATCCAGCCAACTTTGTGCAATGTGGCGTGCGGCCATTCACAGAAGGGTATGAAGCCTTGCGACCGCACATTGCTTATGTGCATGTTAAGGATGCCTTGTTAGACGGAGGCAAAGTAACGCCTGCTGGCCAGGGCGATGGCGAGTGGCCAGCTACCATAGCTGCTTTGCGCGACTCCGGTTTTGACGGTTTCTTCTCAATGGAACCTCATTTACAGGAGGCGGAGCGTTTCTACGGTTTTAGCGGGCCTGCTCTTTTCCGTCAGGCTACGCAAACCTTTAAGGGACTATTGACTGCGGCTAAGGTAGACTGGTGTTAAACACCACCCGAAAATGATTAAAAGCCAGCGTAGGGTTTAAAGCTTACGCTGGCTTTTGCTTACGGTTACCGGTATGTTTACAAATTCACTTTCTTTTCTACCAAGGAAGTCAGTAAATCAATACAGGCTTGCACATCAGTTAAATCTACCATCTCAGCAGGGCTGTGAATGTAACGCGTAGGAATAGACACTCCGCCCACAGCTACACCAGTGCGCACTGCCTGAATTGCACCGGCATCTGTACCACCAGCCGGTAACACTTCCATCTGGTGCGGGATATTGTTTTGACGAGCGGTCTCAACCAACAGCCGACGGATGGCTGGGTGGCATATGACACTAGCGTCTTTTACCTTTATAGCCGCACCCTTCCCTAACTCTACAGGTAGAGGTTTAGCTTCGGGTGTATCACCGGTACCGGTGACATCTACAGCAATACCTAATTGCGGATTAATGCTGTAGGCCGAAGTGCGCGCACCGCGCAGACCCACCTCTTCTTGAGTAGAAAACACAAAAAAGACATTATTATCTGTAGGCCCCAGGCGACGCAACACCTCAATAAGAATGGCGCAACCAATGCGGTTATCTAAAGCTTTAGCAATTAACCGATTGCCCACTTTATCTAGTTCTCGATGGTAGCAGCACATATCGCCTATTTGCACATATTGCATGGCGTCCTCTTTACTGGTGGCCCCAATATCGATGTACTGTTTATCTAAACTCACATTTTTAATGTCTTTCACTGGTTCGCAGCCAATGCTACCAACCAAACCGCTGGCGAAGCGGACACGTTGGCCTAATAGGGTATAAGGGGAAACTCCACCCACCGTGGAAAAGCGCAGGAACCCTTTCTCATCAATATTGGTGACTACTAAGCCAATCTCATCCATATGAGCGGAAAGCATAATGCGGTAGCCGTCAGCATTACCTTTGCGGGCAATGAGGTTACCCAAGGCATCGGTAATAATTTCATCGGCGGTATCGCCAATTTCGTTGACAATAAGGGCTCGTATATCATCTTCTGAACCAGAAGGTCCCCATGTTTGGCATAATTTTGCTACTAGATCGACCAAAGTGTCTCTCCCCTTTCTG
Source organism: uncultured Clostridia bacterium (assembly GCA_964390985.1). GTDB lineage: Bacteria > Bacillota > Limnochordia > DTU080 > DTU080 > CAYMKM01. Next base: position 6,955 of record CAYMKM010000050.1, read on the forward strand.
GCAAATCCTGTAAGGCAGCGGTAACTAGCTCGGTAGTAGCAGCAATATCGCTCAGTGAGGCTACGCTGGCAGGGGAGTGTATGTAACGGCAGGGTACAGAAATAGTGGCCGTAGGTACACCGCCGCGACTTAAGTGAATAACACCGGCATCATTACCCCCAGCTACCACCCGTTTTACCTGGTAGGGAATACCGTGGGTTTGGGCTGTGGCCATTAAGTACTCTCGCAAGGGTTTGTGGGCGATAGAAGTGCGATCCATAATGCTAATGGCTGGGCCGCTGCCTAGTAGAGTTGATTCTTTATGCTCTAGGCTATCGGGTACATCAGCGCAGGTGGTACCCTCCAACACCAATGCTAGCTGCGGATCTATTCTATACGCAGCCACTTGCGCACCACGCAACCCCAATTCTTCTTGAACGGTAAAAGCAGCATACAAGGGGAATGGTAACTCTAACGCAAGTATATCGAGTAATACTTGGCAACCAACTCTATCATCTAAAGCTTTAGCTTTTGCTAATCCAGCGCCGAACTCGCAATAATTGGTGGCGAAGGTAGCGTAATCGCCTAGAGCTACCTGCGCTGCGGCAGACTTTTTATCGGCAGCGCCAATATCAATAAAAAGTTGATCGACAGATGGCACTCTTTTTCGTTCTTCGCTCTTGAGCAGATGTATGGGCTTGCTACCAATAACACCAGGTAACTTTTGATCACCAACCCATACATGCTTACCGAGTAACACCTTATTATCAATGCCACCGACAGTTTTAAATTGCAGTAATCCGCTGTCATGGAACCCACATATAATGAACCCCACTTCATCCATATGGGCGGCTAACATCACCCGTGGCCCGGGTTTATGGGCACCTTTGACGGCAATTAAATTGCCCAGGCTATCGGTTAGCAGTTCGTCGCATAACGGCTGGGCGAGCTGAGTTATTGCCGCCCTGACTTGTTGTTCAGCGCCGGACACTCCGCACAGCTCGGTTAACTCACGCAAGCCCATTATTCCACCCCCAAGCTTCAGTGCTTTCAAGGTCACATAGGAAGGTGGCTAGAAGCCGACTGGTTGTTGATATATCTTGTAAATCAACACACTCCACCGGGCTATGCATGTAGCGCAGCGGAATAGAAATAACTGCTGTAGGCATGCCCGCTTGCGTAACTTGCATACCCCAGGCATCGGTACCCGATGAACCGGGTGCAACTTCATCTTGTATTTGTACGTTCTCTTGCTTGGCTATTTCGACCAAACGAGCGCGTAAGCCGGAATGTATGTTGCCACCAAGTGTGAGGCCTGGGCCTTTGCCGAGTGCAATGCAATCGTACTCTGGAATGCCCGGCATAGCGCCAAAACCGACATCAATGGCGATACCGGCTTGAGGCATCAAGTTGAAGGCGCTAGTGATGGCACCGCGCAAGCTCACTTCTTCTTGCACTGTGGCCACGGCATACACATCGACTGCATGTGTCATACGCTGTAACTTATATAGCACTTGGCTGAGCACACAAACTCCTACTCTGTTATCGAACGATTTACCAGCGGCTCGTTCACCCAATAAACGTATACTATTAGCGTTAAAGGTTATTAAGTCGCCCGGGCTCACCAATTCCCTGACAGTATCAACTGGTAAGCCAACATCAATAAAAACGTCATCCCATGTGGGCGCCTTATTGCGATCAGCTTCGGTAGTGAGGTGAGGGGGTAGGGCACCCACCACGCCTAGCAACTGGCGTTGACCATGCACTGTCACTTCCTGACTAGGCAGTTGACGCAAGTCAATGCCACCCACCGGTGTTACCCGTAAAAACCCCCGTTTTTCAATGGATAACACCATCATGGCAATTTCGTCCATATGGGCTGCAAGCATAATTCGAGCTGGTTTACCTTCGCTGATCCGGGTGGCGTTTTTGTGGCCAATGACATTACCGAGAGCATCGCTCTTGATTTCATTGCACAAAGGTTGCCATAAAGCAGACACAACATCTCTTGTGGCGTACTCGTAACCTGAGGGGCCGTTTGCCCCGGCCAACTGCGACAATGTATTCCAGACTTCCAAAAAGGTCACCTCGCTTTAATATCCAGAATTCTCCCTATTGCTGAAGGTACCTGCCACATCTTTCTATAAGTAATCACAGATATTAGCCATTAATATTAGGTACCGAAGGGAGTTAGTCCGTGCGGGAGAGCAAAACTGTAGAGACAGTTGATATAGCATCAGTGCAAGAGTTTGGGCGTCAGCTTGCCAGTAATGTAAGCAAAGTGATTGTTGGTAAAGAAGACTCCATTGAACTAGCTATTGTCTCTTTGCTGTGCGAAGGGCATATTCTTCTGGAAGATGTACCCGGAGTGGGTAAAACCATGTTGGCGCGTGCGTTAGCAGCTTCACTAGGGTGTTCGTTCAGCCGCATACAATTCACTCCCGACCTTCTTCCTTCCGATGTAACCGGGGTGAGTATCTTCAACCAAAAAACACAGGAATTCACATTCCGCCCCGGTCCGGTTATGTCCCAGATTCTACTGGCCGATGAGATAAACCGCGCTACACCACGTACCCAATCAGCCCTATTAGAAGCAATGGAAGAGCGGCAGCTAACCGTAGATGGCACCACTTGGCCGCTGCCGCGTCCATTTATGGTTATAGCTACGCAGAACCCTATTGAATACGAAGGCACTTTCCCTTTGCCCGAAGCACAAATTGACCGCTTTCTTATGCGATTGGCCTTGGGGTATCCTACCCAGGCAGATGAAAGCCGGATTCTCCTTCTTTTACAACACAACCACCCTATTGAGACCATTAAGCAGGTGGCCACTGCCGACCAGTTATTAGCAGCCCAACAAAAAGTGCGTTTAATTCACGTAGAGACGAGTGTACGCACATACATTGTCAATTTGGTACGTAGCACTCGTAGCCATGCCGATGTATCGCTAGGAGCTAGCCCCCGTGGTTCACTGGCACTGTTTCGCACATCGCAGGCATTAGCAGCCCTGCGTGGGCGGGCTTATGTACTACCCGATGATGTTAAAGCCTTGGCACCGGTGGTATTAGGGCATCGTTTGCTCATTAAGCCGGAAAGTCAGTTGCGAGGCCGCAGTGGAGCTATAGTTATTGGTGATATTCTCCGCAGCACGCCCGTTGTTCTTGAGGAAGAAGCCGGAGTTTAGCTTTATGATGGGCGCCATTGACCGCTGGGCGGGTTAATGCACTTGCTGGCCTTGGAGATAGTAAGCAACACATTTCTTCTTCCAACTGTTGGCGAACCTGGTCGGCCATTTGCTGGTCGATCATCATCAAGTAATGTTGCATACTAAATGGAATTTTTAACTCCTTCAGTATGTGAAATCCGTTTACAAAGGCCTCTCTCTCTACAAAATCGGGCACCTTTGACCAGTGCATGTTCTTTATAAGTTGCGCATGCACCGGATGTTGATCGAAATCGTAGGCATGGCCTAGTTCATGAGCAATTATGAGCACCAGAAACGATAAAGATTGCTCTTGTAAATCAGGTTCCCACACATAAATGGTGCGGTATTTAGGATGATAAAGCCATTGTTCTGGTACCAGGCTGATTCCCAGTGAGACCTGCATTTCTTGGCATCGGTGTAATAATGCCGCGATGTGAACATTACCGGGGAATGCATCCCACAGTGAGGATACATCGCGGATTGGGTTCTGCGCCATCGTCAGGATTCTCCTAGTGGCAGCTGCGTTGTTGATTGCAGTCTTACCATGACTTTTAAAATATTGAAACCTACTTCTCCTTTGACTAGGGGAGTCCTGGTACATTTAGCTGGGAATATAATGGGCATATGGCAAGCTAGAACATCATTTGCCAAATAAACACGGCGCTGGCTAAGCCAACCAAGTCACCAATTAGCGAGGCTGTTGCTATGTGTCGAGTGCGGCGTATACTCACCGCACCTAAGTAGACGGTAATAACGTAGAAGGTGGTCTCCGTGCTCCCCTGAACAATGGAAGCTAGCTGTCCGAGCGCTGAGTCGGGACCGTAGGTCTTAATTAACTCAGACATCATACTAAGCGCACCAGAGCCAGAGAGTGGACGAATTATAGCTAGTGGTACAATGGCGGGTGGTATACCCAAAGCAGATGTGAGTGGGGTGCATAATGCCATTAATTGGTCGAGTAAACCAGATGATCGTATTAGTGTTAGCGCCACCCACATGGCCAATAAGAAAGGGAGAATGCGAATAGCTGTTTGCACTCCCTCGGCAGCGCCGGCCACAAACGATTCGTAAACGCGCACACCCCGTAAGTGAGCATATAAGGGTATTACCAGTAGCATTACGGGTATGCTCCAGCGGGATATTAACTGCAGTAGGTTAACGAATCCGGCGCTTAACAATGGTTGACCTCCTTTCTTGCTTTGGCGCAGGAGGCGCACTACGGGAGCGGTTACGTAGCAGTCGATCAACTATAAGCACAGCAATAGTGGAGCAGGCGGTGGCAAAAAGTGTGGCGCCAACAATACTGGTAGGATCTTTAGCACCTGCAGCAGCACGCAGAGCTATCACTGTTCCCGGTGCTAGTGTGAGACCGGAAGCGC
>CAYMKM010000051.1:0-11481 GCA_964390985.1 uncultured Clostridia bacterium
CTAAGGTCGATTACGCTTATGTCATGCCAGCTAACATGCCCATAACACACCGCATATCAATAGGAATTGCGTTCTAGGTTTGAGTGTAACTTCCGAATGTAGTAAAATAATGAAGCCATCCATAACGGATGGCTTCATTATTATGAACACAAACGATTGGAGGTGTAATACGATGCAAAACAAACCCACGCGTGTGGCTATAGGTATGGCAATTTTCGGAGGAATCATGACCATCGTGGGTATTGGCCTTTTCTTAGTTACAGCTATAAATGTCGCCAGGTTTGTAACCGGAAGTATGAATACAGGTTTTTCGGTTAGAGGTACATCGGGTTTTGGCTCTATTCCTGGCTTTAACGCAGGCATGCCTTCGTTTGTGCCAGCAGTGGTGGGAGCGGCCTGTGCAGCCATTGGTGGCCTTTTAGTCAAGGCCGGTCTTGGTGTGGGCGTGGTGGGTAATGCTAAAACCATTGGTCAAGCCGTTCAGTCAGTAATTAGACCGAATGACATAAAAATACGCTGTCAAAATTGTAATGAAGTTAACGATGAGAGTGCCAAGTACTGTAGTGCTTGCGGTAAACAGATGTGATTATAAGCTAATTATCATCTTGGCGTTGCCGACGATATTCGCTGGGAGTAAGCCCAGTATACTGCCTGAACACCTTGGTGAAGTAGCTATGATCGGAGAAACCAGATTCCAACGCCACTTGGGTTAAACTTCTGGTGCTACGTTTTAGTAGTTGACGGGCATGGTTAATACGCATTTCGTTAAGTAAATCAACATAACTACGGTTCAATTTTACACGTAGCGAATGAGAAAGATGAGAAGGACTCATAAATGCAGCCTTTGCCACCTCGTCACGGGTGAGAGGCTCAGTACAGTGTTCATACATGTATCGCAACGCCTCATGTAACTGCACTTCTACCGGTCGTTCGCTATGAATTTTAATACTATCCATCAAGCGCTCTAAGTGAGATACTAACCAGGTCGTTAACTCTTCTTCACTGTTGATACGGGCGAAGTCTTGTAAAGAAACGTTGTTAAGACCCAGTAGTTCAATAGGATCACCACCGGCTTCAACCGCTGTACGATATATAATAATTACTAGCTCCAGCACCATGGCTTTTAGTAGTTCAAAATCCCGACTGCTCAAAGCGTAAATGCCTACTAGAATGCGGTTGAGAATTTCCCGTGCTTGCCGCCGCTCATCTGTTTTAATTGCTGCAATCAATTTAGCTTCTTCCATTAAGTACATTTCGCGCACAGAGGGATACATACCGTTTTTGAGAGTATGAATAGCCTGTGCTTTAGCTGCTTCGCGGGCAGTGTTTTCAGCGTTATGCTTAAGTAGAGCTTCATTAGTTAAATTGCATGCGCAGGCCATAGATAATAATTCACGGGCAGCAACGGTTAATTGCCCAATTTGGCTTGTATCTTCGGGCATAGAAACACCGGAAATAATGCAACCAATTAGCTCATTATTATCTGTAACCGGAGCTGCCCACAGGCAATAACCGTGTGGACATTCACATATTGCCGCATCGCCCCAACGCAAACTTTCAGCGGCAAGAGTTATAGATAAATTGCGCGCACTTTTGCACCAGGAATGGCATGGGGTATTGCCTACCAAAACCGAACCGTCTTTATCGAGTAATAGCAACGGTGCTTGCGGAAACTGGCCAACATATTGCTTAGCTAATTCTTGAAACCTGACCAAAATTCTCTCGTATCCAGTTATTAGGAATCACCTCCACCAAGGTTTTGATTAAAGCCATGGTAGCAGTGATATAACTTCGCCTAGCAATGAAAATTGCCTCTCTTATTTTGGCCTGGCATATAGCTCAGGGTGATACTGGGCATGGTTATCTAGACCGTTCATAATGGCAGTACAGCTTTTTTGCCAACGATCTTGTGGTATATCCTCAGTTATTCCCATAATAATTCCGCTAACATTGGATAATTGGTCTAATAGGCTAATGGTAGTCTCTTCTATTTCATCATCTGGCCGCAGATGCACTGATGAAGGGAAGTTAAGCCATAAAACTTTATCAGGCCACGCTTGGCGAGCTTCACCTAGTGTCATATCTGTATCGGGGTGAGGAGTAAATGCTTCAATGTAATCTAATGCAGTATCGGCAATGCTATCGGCGATTGCTTTGCAATTAGCATCGAAGTGGCAGCCAATGAGTTTACCGTGCTTATGCATTACTTCTGCGGCTTCATTGTAATGGGGAACGTAGTAATCGCGGAAAACTTCCTTACCTATAATTTCGGGTACCACATTGCCACCGTAGTTAGCGTGAGAAGCAGGTGATTCGGCTACTATGGGGTAAACTTGCCGCCTTTTTTCTACGATAGCATCATATAATTTAAGGATTTCGTCGCGATTCTCCATCCATTCAATACAAAATGCTTCTGTGTTTAGGTAATTACCAGAGATAAGCGTCTGTAACGGTTCCAAACCAAAACTCGCCCGAAATATAGCATCCTCCCCGAAATGCGCCTGCGCTAGTGCAAAGGCTTCATAATTGGGCTTATACACCTCATCGCTTATCATGAATAGCAATACCTTATAATCGTTGGGCGTCTTGAACATCGGCTCATGCAACCAGCTAGTGAAGCTGACCCTTTCGCTCAAGGCATTTACAGTTCCTACCGGTGTTTCGTAGTAGGTACGTACCATGTTGTGTCCATCTTGGTAAACAGGTTCTGAGTAAACCTTAACATTGGGCCGATGTATGGAAAAGACACTGGGCCGCATTACAATACATAAACCCCGGTTACGTAGCTCTCGCTCTGTTTGGCATTGAGGTATCATATTATCGTACATAGTAAAGGGAACGCGATCGCCCTGACTACCGTATAATGCTAATTCAACACGCTTACGAGGGGTAAGTGTGGCCACGAATTATACCTTCTTCCGCATGTTTGTGATCAGTTAAGCAATGCTTTGGCTAAATCAACAGCAGAGCCAGCGTCAGCGGCATAGCCATCAGCACCTATTTCATTGGAATAAGCTTCAGTTACAGGTGCGCCACCTATAATTATTTTAACTTGGTCGCGCAGACCAGATTCGACAATTAGCTTGATGGTTTGCGCCATATTAGGCATGGTGGTGGTAAGCAAAGAGGACATGCCTAATAAGTGTGGTTGGTGCTCTTTAATAGCGGAAACAAAGCGCTCGGGACTAATATCAACGCCCAGATCTATAACTGCGAATCCGGCGCCTTCAAGCATCATAGCGACTAGTTTTTTGCCAATATCGTGTAAGTCACCCTTAACAGTGCCAATAACCACCTTGCCAACAGGCTGTAGATCAGAGGCCGAAATTAGCGGTTTTACTATACTTAAACCAGCAGTCATGGCCCGGGCTGCTACAAATACTTCTGGAATATATATATCGTTATTCTTAAAGCGTTCGGCAATTGTTTCCATTCCAGAGACCAAGCCGTTATTAATTATGTCTGTTGGCTTAATGCCAGCTGCTAAACATTCTTCCACCAAACGACTTACTTCAACGGCTTTTCCAGAAATAACCGCTGTAGCAATAGCTTTTAATGTAGCCATTAGCCGAGCATCCCCCTTTTCATCTCTACAAGTATATGATACCCGCTTAAGTCCTTGGGGTCTGGTAATTCTGTGCTCCGTTATAAAAGGATTTGAGCATGGTTAAGTAAAACTAATTACCAGTAATTATGATAAAACTGAGCTGTCGGAAAGGTGGTTGAGTAGTCATGAGATCTCGATGTTGGGCAGCAGCATTGTTAGTAGTATGCGTTTGTTTTATGGCATTTAGCTCAGTAACTATAGCGAAAACTGAGCTAACTATTTTGGTGAGTAACCATCCAGCGTGGATCGACTACCACAAAGATGCATTGGAGGGATTTGAAAAGGCGAACCCCGATATTACTGTATCAATAATTCCTGGTCACATTACAAATTTGAAGATAAATGCAGCCGGGAATGTCCCTATGGATGTAATGTATCTCCCTGGTGATACCTTCACTGAGGCTATTGACCCAGGCATAATACGAGAATTACAATCATTTATCGATAACGATAAATCGTTTAGATTGAGCGAGTTTTTCCCGGGAGCGGTAGACGCCCATCGTTATAAGGGCGTGATATGTGGCTTACCACAAGTTGTCTCTCCTGTAGTTTTGCTGTACAACAAAACTATGTTCGACGAAGTGGGTATGCCATATCCCACGGCAAACTGGAATTGGGACACTGTAGTAAACAACGGTAGAAAGCTAACCATCGATAAAGATAACGATGGTCACCCAGATCAGTACGCTTGGTCCTATCATAGCTGGACTCTTTACAACCGCTGGCCCATGTTTGTATGGCAAAATGGCGGCGATGTTTTTAATCAAGATGGCACAAAAATGATTCTGGATAGACCCGAAGCGGTAGAGGCCGTAAAATATTACGGTGATTTGGCGATGTTGCACGATATAGCACCATTACCCCGTAACCGGATAATGTATGGAGCCAGTTATACTCAGTTATTCAACGATAATAAGCTAGCCATGGCTACCCAAACACGCTATTATAAACCGCCCGACACTGTTGATTACGATATTACCCACGTTCCTATGGGAAAAACTCGGGCCACTACGCTAATTACCAACTACTATGGCATTCTATCTACATCGAAGCATCCTAATGAGGCGTGGCGCTTGGTTCGTTACCTTCTCACAGTGCCTACTGTAAAAGAGAAGCTAGATAAAGCGGCACCGGCTATACCGGCGTATCGCCCCAATGCAGTAGCACTAATTCGCGCCGAAATTAACGCACCGCGTAAAGAGGTCGTCTGGTTGGAAGCCTTGGAGTATGCTCGTGGGCCGTATTACCCACCAGTTAGTGGTTTTGTTAGCTTGGTAGAGAAGCACTTCAACAATTATGCCACAGGTACCCTACCGGCACAGACTATGGCCGAGCAATTTACGCAAGAAGTAAACGCATTGCTAGCTAAAAGGTAAGCCCATGGCGGAGATGAACCTATCTTGAAAACAGGGGTTTGTTTCCAGTTCAATATGTTCCGCCATTGATGCTATGAGTGTACACTCAGCAATAGCCCGCGGGCTAGTAAGGGCTAAAACAGCACCTGCGCCAGAAGCATTACCAATGCTTCGAATGCGTTCTGGTGGTATAGGTGGCAATAAGCCCAAGCGTAACACATTTTTTGGCTGAACAAAGTTACCAAAAGCGCCAGCTAATATTACTTCGGTAATATCGGCTGGCGTTATATTTAACTCGAGACAGAGAACTTCTATTGCCGCCCTAATGGCGGCTTTTGCTAGTTGAACTTGACGGATATCCGCCTGGGTAATGTCTACTGCTACACCATCATCTTCATATAATCGGAAGGCTAAGCCGCGTTCGGTAGGAACTAACCTGGCGGCCACTGTTGTACTCACTTTACTGCGAGCATGGTCGGCATCAAGGAGCCGGCCGCTATTGTCTACTAAACCAGTGCGAATTAGTTCTGCTAACGCATCGACCAGGCCTGTGCCACACAACCCTTTTGGCGGAATGGTCTCACCGCCAATTACCTGCCAGGTTACATTGTTATTTATATTAACGGCAAAAATGGCTCCAGGTTCGGCCCGCATGCCGCAGGAGATGTTCACGCCTTCAAAGGCTGGTCCTGCTGCCGCAGAACAAGCTAAAAGTCGGTCACCAGCAGCGAGCAATATTTCGCCGTTTGTCCCCAGATCAACCAACAATCGCACCTGTTTATCGCGGCGTAGTAGGCTGGCACAAGCGGCAGCTACTGCATCAGCGCCAACAAAGCCACCAATTATAGGGCCCACCCACAGTGTAGCTTCGGTAAAACTAGTGAAGCCCACCTCAGCCGTAGTGCAATGTAACGCTTCTTTTTGTACAGGAAGGTAAGGAGCTTGGCCAAGCGATACAGGAGAGAGGTTTAACAATAGGTGATGCATGCATGTGTTGCCCACTGCGCTTAGGGCAGTTACCTGATCTTCATTCACGTCATATGTATTAATTAACTGATGTGCCATATGGGTAAGGGCGGCAATGATTTGTGTATGCAGCGTATGCAACCCCGTTGGCGTAGAAGCAAAAGCGATGCGAGACATAACATCAGCGCCGTACATAGCTTGCGGGTTAGCCTGTGCTTGTACACCCACAATGCGTCCGGTAGATAAGTTTACCAAGTAGCCCACCAAAGTGGTAGTTCCCACATCGAAGGCGATGCCATAATGCTCAGTTGCCGTTGAAAGCGATATGGTTGGCCGATCTTCTTTAGGTATCTTTACATCAGCATCAGTGAGAATAGATATCTCAGCCGAGTCGGGCATATTGCTTAAGTGGACTTCGCCGCCAGTGGAGCGTGCTTGACAAAGCAAACGGTAACCAGCCGCTAGTTGGGCGGGGGTTAGGGTGCTCAGTTCCACATTGGTTGCAGGAGTTACGGTGCCTTTAATAATCGCCCGACATTTACCACAAATGCCTTTACCACCGCAGGGCATGGCGGTAAAACGACCAGTAACTGCTAGGTAATCGGCAATTACAGTCCCAGCCGGAATATAAAAACTTTGAGAGTGTAAAGTATTCATTTGGCACCCCATAAAAGAATATGTCGGCAATGATGCGTTGTCAATGAAGACAGTAACGCTAAAGTTACCATAAATGCAACACAGAATTACCGGATTGCTACTGCTAACACCATTATACTTAAAGTGTAGATGTTTAAAGGAGAAGAGTCGCTTATGACTGGAAAAGAGCTGGTACTAGGGGCCTATGTGCGTGCTGAGCAAAAAAGGCCGCCGTGGGTGCCATTTACGGGTGTACACGCTGGAGCTTTGGCAGGGTATACAGCCAGTGAGTACCTATTAGATGCTAATAAAATAGTGACTGGCGTACAGGCGGCGTACGATCTATATCGCCCAGACGGGTTACCGGTTCTGTTTGACTTACAGTTAGAGGCGGAAGTATTAGGTGCAAGGCTGCAATGGGCCGATGACGCGCCTCCATCTGTAGCTAGTCACCCGCTGGAACAGGGGTATGAGGGGTTAACGCAGCTACACATGCCCGCCGAAAACGAAGGGCGCATTCCTTTAGCGATAGCTGCCACCCGAGCATTGCATAAGAGTATTGGTCAGCATATAGCCCTTTATGGCCTGGTGACGGGGCCTTTTACGTTGGCAGCGCATTTGCGCGGCGTGAACATATTCCTGGATATGTTTGATGCCCCTGATCAGCTACTAAAACTGATGAATTTTTGCGGGCAGGTAGCTCGCCGAATGGCCGATTATTACATAGCAGCCGGCGCCGATATCATCGCCGTTGTGGATCCGATGATCTCCCAAATTTCGCCCGAGCACTTCCGCCAGTATGTACATGACGAGGCACTTGTCACTTTTAGCCACATTCGTTCGGCAGGGCGTTTATCCAGCTTTTTTGTCTGCGGTAATGCCACCAGCATTCTAGCCGAAATGGCAGCCAGTCAGCCTGATGGCATAGCAGTGGATGAAAATGTAGATATGAGTGTTGCTAAAAAAGTGGCAGCGCAGTTTGGCATTAGTTATGCCGGAAACATACCGCTTACCACAACTATGCTATTCGGCAGCGAAGTGGAGAACATGTCCACAGTACTAGATTTAGTAGAAAAGAATGCAGGGCCTGGTTATATATTGTCGCCTGGCTGCGATATACCCTATGCTGTTCCTGTATCAAACATTGGGGCCTTAACTATGGCTATACACAAGCCAGAAGAGGCCCGAGTTATTGTAGCCAATCAGCAAAGTAGCAGTAGCGAAAAGGTTAATGTTACGCTACCAAATTACAACCAGCTAAAGCGGCCGCTGGTAGAAGTGATCACCATTGACTCGGATACCTGTCCGCCTTGTAAGTACATGGTTGAGGCTACCCGTCAGGTAGCAAAAATGATCCCAGGTGGGATAGATTGGCAAGAACATAAAATAACTACGCCAGAAAATGTGGCACGTATGCGTTTGTTAGGCGTAAAAAACCTACCCACCATTGTTATTAACGGCAAGGTAGCTTTTATCTCCCGCATTCCCGATCTCGATACCTATAGCCAAGCTATATTGAAAAAGGGTGATACATGATGGTCGCGGCAAATGTACCCACCATTGTAATTACCGGCTTTTTAGGCAGTGGTAAGACTACATTCATTAACGAATTTACTCCCCGATTGCAAGCGAGTGGTGCCGAGGTAGCGGTGTTAATTAACGAGATAGGTGACGTGAATGTTGATCGCTTGCTCATTGCCGAAAGCGATTATTGTACCGAGGTAAACCGGGGTTCTATTTTTTGCACCTGCGTACAAGCTGATTTGTGGGCAGCGTTACGCAAAATTGCCGCCATCGAGCCGGATATCTTACTATTGGAGGCCACCGGTGTAGCGGCACCAAGTAAGCTGGATGGGGTTAACCAGGTGTTACAGGTTTGCTTGGCCGATGCGGGTAATTTCTATAAAATAGCGCAAACCATGGCGGCTGCTCGTTGGCAGGCCTCCACGGCACAAGTAATTATTGTAACCGGTAGCGATAAAGCTACTGCTGAGCAATTAGCGTTAACGCAATCCGAGCTTACGCGGTTAAATAGCAACGCATTGGTGGTTGTGGCCCCTTATACACGCCTGCCTGAAACGGTATGGCAAATGATTATCGATGCAGTTATAGGCGGCAAAGCTATCACACCTGTTGTGGAAGCTGAAGATAAAGACAGACCTAAAGACCGTCCCCGCGATCTATTTAGCACCCAGCTATTACATATGAAACCGTTAGATAATGCTTCGCAGTTGCCCACGGTGTTAACGATGTTACCTACTAATACCCTACGTGCAAAAGGGTTCATATATGTGGATGGGCATTTGCATTTGTTGCAATATGCTAATGGACGAGCCGAGTTATTTCCTGCGCCTAAAGCAGTTGTAGATGGCGGTTATTTAGTTGTCGTAGTGCGTAGGTAAATTTCTTAAAAGGAGAGGCTAAAGTGTCTGTTAAAGCAGCTATATTGGGATATGGTCGTAACGGTAGCACCATGCATGCGGATGCCATGGAGCGTCATCCCGAAATTGAAGTAGTGGCAGTATGCGATATTGACCCTGCTCGCCGTCAGCAGGCTGCAGATAGGTTTGGTTGTCAAGTTTTCGAAGATTACCAAGAGATGCTGGCCAAAACGAAACTAGATTTAGTCACTATTGTTACCCGCAGTGATCAGCATTGCCAAATGACATGCGATTGTTTACAGGCTGGGGCAAATGTGCTGGTAACCAAGCCCTGGGCTTTAAATACTGCTGAAGCCAACATGATGGTGCAGAGTGCTCGTGAGAGTGGCACCACATTGTATCCCTGGCTACCTTCACGCTGGGGGACCTGGTTACGCCGTTTGAAAACGCTGCTCGATGAGAAAGTTGTTGGCGATGTGTTCCTGGTTAGGCGTATCAACAGCAGCTTTGGCACACGGTCAGACTGGCAGACCGAGAAGCGTTATGGTGGTGGTTACCTATTAAACTGGGGCCCGCATATTGTGGATCCGCCTTTGGTGCTAATGGGGCAAAAGGTAACTAGTGCATTCGGTTGTTTACGCCAGGTGATAAACCCCGGTGACGTTGAAGATATGTTCATGGCGGTTCTCACTTTGGAGAATGGCTGCTTGGTGCAAGCAGAGCACACAGTGGCCACCGGATCGCTACCAGACTGGGTTATACAAGGCACTTGCGGCACTATTATAGTTCGTAACCGCGAATTGACCATTCACCAAGGGAAGATACCAGAACCGGAAGATCCGACCAAGTATCTAAGCATGGCGGCTGGTGGTGCCAAGGTGATTACCGAAGAAGTTACCGGCCAGCTCTATGGCTCTGAAGATGAAGTGTACGCCGATTTAGTGGCAGCATTGCAGAAAAAGGAGCCGTTCCCGGTTAGCGACGACGATGCCTTGTACCTTACCGAGGTGTTAGATGCCATTCGTCAATCGAGTGAAACAAATAAGGTGGTGCAGTTATAAAATGAATATCATATATACACCACTCACACGGTTACAGGCGGCTTTAGATCACCGTGAACCCGATCGCATTCCCCTTGATATTGGTAGTACCAAGGTAACTGGCATTAACATTGTTGCCTACCGTAATCTGTTGCAATATAAAGGTTGGAACGCGCTCGATCGCCAACCCCGCATAAGTGACGAAGTACAGCAGCTAGCGAAAGTGAGTGAACCGGTTTTACAAGCCTTGGGGGTTGATGTACGTGGTATTATCCCTGTAGCGGCTAATAAAGACGATTACGCTGGTGATAACAATTACATTGAGTTTACCGATGAATGGCAGACAGTTTGGCGCATGCCCCGGCAGGGCGGACTCTACTTCGATGTAAAAACCTCACCTTTAACCGATGTAAATGGTCTGGATGAGTTAGCCAACTTCACTTGGCCTAACCCGCAAGATCCAGGGCGTTTAGCGGGAATAGAGGCCGAATTGGCAGCTAGAGGGCCAGCCAGCCAACACGGACTAATGATGCACGGGTTGTGCGCTGGCCTGTTAGAGATGGCTGGGCGTTTGCGCGGCTACGAGCAATTCTTTATGGATTTAGTTTTAGACCCGGACTATGCTTGTGGTTTGCTAGATAAAATTATGGAATTAAAAATGGCCTTTTGGGATGTGGCTTTGGATAAAGCTGGTGATCAGCTACAAATAGCAGTAGAAGCCGATGATTTGGGCACCCAAGCTAGCTTACTTATTTCACCCGATATGTACCGAAAATACTTTAAACCTCGGCACCAAAAGCTTTTCTCCTATATAAAAAGCAAGGCTAGCCATCTGAAATTATTCTTTCATTCCTGTGGCTCGGTGTATAAACTGATACCCGATTTAATTGAGACAGGCATAGATATTCTAAACCCGGTGCAAATATCAGCGCAAGATATGGATTTGGCCAAGCTCAAGCGGGAGTTTGGCGATGACATAGTGTTTTGGGGTGCCGGTGTGGATACACAAAAGAATTTACCCCACGGCACCGTGCAGTCAATACGCGATGAGGTAAAAAGGAATATTGAGATACTAGCACCCGGCGGCGGTTTTGTATTCAGCGCCGTGCATAATATTCAAGCTGATGTGCCCCCGGAGAATTTGCTGGCCATGTTAGAGGCCTTCCAGGAGTACGGTATTTACTAAGCTAGTCGGTTAGAGCGAATATACGAAGAGCATTAAGCTTAGCCACCTTTTGGAAGCACTCTTCAGAAATACCTTTACCCCGCTCTGCTTGCAAAAAGAGCATTAGTGATGTTGGCTGATTAATAGCGTAAATATCGGTACCAAAAAGCAGTCTATCTTGAAACTCCTCTAGAAAGCGGCAGCCATACTCGCGGTCGCGAGTAATTGCATTGGCACCACTGTGCGCAGATAAATCGCCATGCAGGTTGGGGTAGCGGCGCATTAGCTTGGGGAGTACGCCCTCTTGAGTTATTGGGCCTTTGGGGTAGTC
>CAYMKM010000052.1:0-11463 GCA_964390985.1 uncultured Clostridia bacterium
TCCGTATTGGCGTATTATCCAACACGCAGAAGTCGCACGTCCGCTTAATGCACACTATGGGTTTCCTCAACATTTTTGACCCAGTAATAATGTCTTGCGAAGTTGGTATGCGTAAACCAGAGCCAGCCATATATCATTACGCTTTAGAGCAGTTTAACCTACCAGCAAGCAAAGTGGCTTATGTAGATGATCACCCAGCATACATTGCCGCCGCCCGAGCTCTGGGGTTGCAGGTTATATTGCACACCGGTGATGCACAAATAACGCGTGCTCATCTGTTATCGATGAGTGCCCATCTTTAACGCACTACATCCCCTTAGAACCGAGAATCACCGGGATTGTACGCATGATAATGCATAAATCATGCCATAGACTCCAGGTGTCAATGTACTGTAGGTCAAGCTTCACCCATTCTTCAAATTGAATATCGTTGCGACCCTCAACCTGCCAATAGCAGGTTAGCCCCGGCCGCACGCTCAAACGCCGCCGATGCCACGGCTCATACTGCACTACCTCACGGGGTAGCGGTGGTCGTGGGCCAACAATACTCATCTCGCCCTTCAACACATTAATTAACTGCGGCACCTCATCCAAACTAGTCTTACGTAGCCAGGCTCCCACGCGGGTGATGCGCGGGTCATTCCGTATTTTAAACGCTGGCCCACCCTTCATCTCGTTTTGGTCCAGCAGAGAATCTAGGCGTGCCTCGGCATCGCTGACCATCGTACGAAACTTCAGCATGGTGAACAATCGCCCATTCAGCCCCACTCGCTGCTGACGAAAGAGCACCGGCCCGGGTGAATCCAGCTTAATAGCTATGGCCACAATTAATAAGAACGGCGAAAGCACCAGCAACGCCAACCCCGATAGCATAATATCGACTAACCGCTTAATAGCCATACCCACCATGCGGTTAGGCACATTGGAGAAAGCTAGTGTTGGGTAACCTAACACCACTTCCATGCGGCTAGTAGCCACTTTGGTTTGCGGCGGCTCCAACAGAATATAAACGTGTTTCCCTTGGTTTTCGCACTCATCAATAACCTGGCTGATTTTATCCATTTCGCTAAATGGCAACGCCACTACTATGCCATCCACAACCTTACTAGCCAACACATCGGGCAGCATATCTACGGTGCCTAAAACTGGCGAGCCCACAATTTGCTCTTCTTGTGTGCCGTTCAGCCAGCCAATAATTTGCACGCCAGGATACTCAAATTGCACCCGTTCGGCAAAACTACGGCCTTGTTCGTTGCTGCCTACCATGAGCAAATAGCGCAACCAACCCCGCTGTGAACGCATACCCGAAAGAATCAAACGCCACGCCAAGCGGAGGAACCCGGCGCTGAGGGTGATCCCCACCACGAACATTAACAAAAAGATGCGGCTCACATATTCCACCTTAAAAACAGTGATACACGTGGCCAACAACACCATCATGGTGATTCCTGCCGCGCCAACCGCCCAAAACTCTTGCACTGCTGACCAGATGCGTGTGGTATCGTAGGTGCCGTAAATCCACAGACAACCCAACCACACCACTGCCGCCAGCGTGCTAATCAGATATGGATCTAAGCCTATGTATTGCCAGTGAGCTAACCCTTCACCAGCAAACCGCAGGTAACTCAATAAGTAGAATAACACCCAGACGCAAATGGCATCCAAGGCGGTCATTAATATTCTATTGGCTTTCCGCGATGAAAACATACTGCAACTCCTGTACTAATTGTTCAATCTCATTGGGTTATTTAACATTTGCCACTAATATCCTTCAATGTAGGATTGCGCATTATCGTAAGGCTTTTCTCCGACCACGTAGCACATCCCTACCCCACCAAAGGAGGAATAACGTGTTATTCACCAGATACCGTTGCCACAAGCGCCCGGGTTGCTGCGCTAGCCGATGCAGCCACTCCAATCCTGTTCGCTGCATCCACCTGGGTGCTCGCGCCACACTGCCGGCTAAAAAGTCGAACGCCGCGCCAACACCTACCATCACACCCCGCTCTAACAGCGGCTGCATATCGGCCATCCACAACTCCTGCTTGGGTGCCCCTAGCCCTACCCACACTACATCGGCGGCGGCATCATTAATCAACCCCGCTATATGCTGCATATCCTCGCTGCTCAACGGGCGAAACGGCGGCGAATATACCCCGCACACCTGTAAACCAGGCACCCTCTCTGCCAACTGCTGACGCAGCCTTTCCAGCGTTTCCGGCTTACCCCCACATAAAAAGTGGCGATAATTACGCTCCGGCGAAAGCTGCAACAGCCGCAGCATAAAATCGGGCCCCGCCACCCGCTCCATGTCGTAACCCAGCCAACGTCCATACCAGGCCACCGGCATACCATCGGCCAACACCAACGCTGCCTGCTCATACGCTTGCTGCAAATTATCCTGACGCATGGCCGTTACACTGGTGTGTACATTGGCGAAACAAACATAACTAGACCCCTTGGTGGCAATTAGCGAGTGCATGGCAGCCAAGGCTGACTCCATATGCAAAGCAGCAATGCGGATCTGCCCAAATAGTTTATAACTGGGAATGCCCATCAAATCAGTGATCCACCTCACCTAAACTAAGGATGTATACAATTGCATCAGTTGCTGGTAGTGAACTTGCGGAGTGTGCTGCCGCAAATATATAGCTTGTGCAGCCTGTGACATGTGTGCTAAATCGGCCACCCACATAGCGGCAATTTGCTGTTGCAGGTGGTTGACATCGCCAGCGGCAAACACCAACCCATTCTCGCCCGGTTTCACTAATTCGGGCAACCCACCCTGATCGGACACTAGTAGCGGTACCCCGGCTGCTAGTGCCTCCACGGCTGCATACGGTTGGTTCTCATACACTTGCGAAGGAATAATGCAAAAAGCAGCATGCTGTAGTAAATTGGTCACAGCCTGCGAACCATCGAGATACCCCACAAAGCGTATATTGCTGGCATCGGCGGCCATCTCTCGCAGCTCATTCTCATTAGGACCTCTACCGGCAATAACTAGTTGCCGCTCGGGCATGCGCTTAAAAGCAGCAATAAGCATATCGACGCCCTTCTCCGCCGATAAACGCCCCACATAAGCGGCGTAATCGCCACATTGCCAAGCGGTAGCCGACTGATAAACAAAATGTGGAATAACATGCATTTTACTCGCTGGCAGGCCAAAACGCACCATTACATCGGCCAAAAAGCGGCTGGGTGATACAAATGCACTCACCTGGCGCTCCAACAACCGCATCAGCCGGTGTACACCTAGCACAGTAGAGTAAGCCACACTCTCCGCCACAGAACCCCGGCAACGGCCAGCGATAGCGTGCAGGTAGTTGCCACCCGCACAACGGGTGCATACTTGCCCCTGCCGCAAAAAGAGCGCATTCGGGCAGCGCAAGCGGTAATTGTGTAAACTCATCACCACCGGCCGACCCATATACCTAGCTGCTGCCACCACCGAAGGTGAGAGTGCCGGGTAAAGGTTGTGTACGTGCACTAAATCTATGTTATGCTTCGCAATTAGAGCGCTCATAGCCCGCGCTGCCGACCGCGACCAAACCATTCGGCCTGCTACTGCTATTTTGCTCAACCGACTAGTAGTCTGCATGCTTTTGACATCATCGCTCAAGCACCACACTTGGTCCCCATTAGCGGTGAGTAACTGCTTTTGTAGCTCAATTGCCCGCTCCTCGCCACCTGGCGTCGTGTAGTAGCTGTGAGCCAATGCTATGTGCAATTAATAACCCACCTTACTTTGACTTAGCGTCGCTGATAGGCAAACAAGCCACAGCTGACCCTAACCCCAACACCAGCCAAAAGAACAAACCGTGATGTGGCCCTTCCAACACCACATTAAAGAAAGCGAACACCATCATAAACACCAAGTTAGCTACCGAAATAAGTAACAGCCGCCGCTGGTTGCTATCGGTGGTAGTAGAAAGGGTACGCCACCACACCCCAACCACCCGGCATAGGAAGATAAAGAAGATGCCCGCCCCAATAATGCCCACCCGGCAAAGCAAGGCCATAAACGAGTTATGCGGATCATCAGTGGGAACACCACGCAACATCTTCGTCAACACTGGTTGATCCCAAGGCAGGCCCAACCAAGGCGATTCCCAGAACCTTTCCCACGTAGCCCGCCAGGCATCTATCCGCCAGGTGGCATTCCCCTCTTGCAGCACCTGTAGCTTAAGTAAAATGTATTCGAACAAACTCTGCGGCGATTTGCCAATGGCCAGCAGTGTAGCTATACCCGCAACCGGTGCTACCAAAGCCCCCCAGCCCAGCCAGCGGCCAATGTATTTGCTCAGCTTCGGCTCGAATGTACGGGCTAAAATATACAATAGCACCAGCGCTACGGCCGCGCCCAGCCACTCGGAGCGATGGAAGCTAACGCCTATTTCAGCGGCGCACACCAGCGCCATTAGTAAAGCGCCCCATTTCCACAGCCGGCTTTGGGCACGCAAACGGTCGGCGTAAGCAACCATGCCGATCAATACAAACACAGCGAAAATGATGTTCCCACCCATCAGGCGGAAGTTCTCAAACAGCTCAGGTTGCCTGGCCGACTGCACCAAGGGATAGAAATTAACTACTGTGGCTACTAGCACTGCCCCCAGCAAATAGCGCACATGGCTCCAGGAAGCGGCGGCGTAGTAGGCAACGAAATAAAAGAGGCCGTAATATACGATGACGCTGTTTTTAATAGCCTCTGCATCCCAAATGTTGGCGCGTACAAAACCAAACGATGCCCATACAAAAAGGAGTGTTAAGCACCAGGCACCTGGGGGCAGCGACCAATCCCGCTCCCTTATTTTTTGCACTACCAGCACTAAAAGGGAGAGCGCTAGCACCCATTCTGTCACGTAAAACGGGCCCATGCGAATATAAGCAAAGCTACGCCCGAAACCACCCAATCCAATTATAAGAATCGTTAAAAGAGCAGTGAGCAGATGTGGCATAATGCTCATGCCCCCTTACCTGGCTGCCAAGAGCAATAAAAGGTGGCCAAGCCCAGACCTATTAGTAGGCCCGCCATAGTTAGGCTCAATATGGCAGCCGCTTTTTGCGGTGGAACCGCCTGCAGTTGTACATCACTCAGCACCGATAGTCCGCTTATTTGCTCAACGCTGTCCGTCTTAACATCGTTGAGTAGCGCTTGGTACTCCTGCCTTTTAGCCGCATCGGCTGCTGTTCTTATATACACATCAATGATATTGCTCAACCTGGTCCGCTGTATGTCGGCCACATAATTCTTCAATGTCTCTTGCCAAGCTATCACTATTTTCTCAGCCTTGGCTGGTGAAGTGTCTACAACGCGCAAGTTAAGGAAAGGCTCAGTTGAAGTTGTAAAAGAGTACAACCCTGGCAGAATATCGGCGGGAGAGCTGCCTACATGTGCCGCTACACCTTCTATTATAGGTTCGAATTTAGCCAACTCTGCTATGGCGCTAGGTTCCATTTGAATACATTCACTACTAAAATCATCTTCAGCATTGCAATCATACTCAAACTGATGCGCTTGCGGTGGCAATACCATGTGTAACACGGTGGTAGCCATGTAACGTTTGGGTAGGTTAACCCCCCACCACACGCCGCTCAACAGTCCCACCAACGTGCAAAGGACTACTATTAGCCCACCTCGCCGGAGAAAACATGCCATCATTATAACCTCCCTATAGCTTAGCTCTTGGCTGGCTGATCCTAGCCTGCAATGGCCGCTTTATACCACGCAATTGTGCGTTTTAAACCTTCAGTTAAGGATGTTTTAGCCGTAAAGCCAAACAGTTCACGGCCGCGACTAGTATCCAAACAGCGGCGGGGTTGGCCATCGGGCTGGCTCTTATCCCAAACAATATGACCAGTAAAGCCAGTCAGCTCGGCAATTAACTCCACTAGCTGCCGAATGGTGATCTCTTTGCCCGTACCCAAGTTCACTGGCTCAGCCCCATTGTAGTGCTCGGCGGCTAGGAGTAAAGCTTGGGCAGCATCATCCACATATAAAAACTCACGGCTAGCTGAGCCGCTGCCCCACACGGGCACACTGCTATGGCCTTCCTTTTCCGCCGTAATAAACTTGCGGATAAGTGCCGGGATAACATGGCTACTCTGCGGATCAAAGTTGTCGCCTGGGCCGTATAAATTGGCTGGCAAAAGGTAGATGCCGTTTAAGCCATACTGTTGGCGGTAGGCTTGCAGCATCACCAGCAGGGCCCGCTTGGCTACGCCATAGGGGGCGTTTGTCTCTTCCGGGTAGCCGCACCACAGGTAATCTTCGCAAAAGGGGACGGGGGTGAACTTGGGGTAGGCACAGGTGGTACCGGCCACCACCAACTTTTTCACGTTATATTTGCGGCAGGCTTCTACCACATTAAGGCCCATGGCCATGTTTTCATAGAAGAACAAGCCGGGGTTCTCTCGGTTGGCGCCTATGCCGCCCACTGTAGCGGCCAAGTGAAAGACCACTTGCGGCTTTTGGCTGGCAAACAACTCATCGACTTGGGTCTCACGCACTAGGTTGCATTGGGCTTTGCGCGGGACAATGGTGTTGGTGTATCCGGCGGCATGTAACTGACGAACCAGCACCCGGCCCAAAAAGCCAGCACCGCCGGTGATTAACACTGGCCCTTGTTGCATTATCTCTTGTGTGGTAAATTCAGCCATCACTCGCCTGCCCCCCTGTTAACCAAGGTGTGACCTGCTTGCTTGAGCGTTAGTTCCTGGCGGGCCAACTCTAAATCGCTTTCTACCATCATGTGCACTAGTTGGTCAAAATCCACTTTAGGTTGCCAGCCTAACTCACGCCGGGCTTTGCTGGCATCGCCCAGGAGAATATCCACTTCGGCGGGGCGAAAATAGCGTGGATCAATGCGTACATACTTTTGCCAATCCAAATCTAGATAGGCGAAGACGCTCTGCACAAACTCCCGCACTGAGCGAGTTTCACCAGTGGCTACCACGTAATCGCCTGGTTGTGCTGCTTGCAGCATTAGCCACATGGCTTCTACGTAATCGCCAGCGAAGCCCCAGTCGCGCTTGGCCTCCAAGTTCCCCAGGTAAAGAAGGTCTTGCAGCCCTAGTTTAATGCGGGTAGCAGCGCGGGTAATTTTACGGGTGACAAAGGTTTCTCCCCGGCGGGGTGATTCGTGGTTGAACAAAATGCCGTTGGCCACAAACATGTTGTAGGCTTCGCGGTAATTCACCGCTTGCCAGTGGGCAAACACCTTGGCCACAGCGTAGGGGCTGCGGGGGTAAAACGGTGTGCGCTCGGTTTGCGGTGTCTCCACCACTTTACCAAACATCTCTGAGGAGCCGGCTTGGTAGAAGCGGACTTGGTGGCCAGTGTGCTGTTGATACTCACGCACCGCTTCCAATAGGCGTAAAGTGCCTAAAGCGACAACGTCAGCCGTATACTCCGGTTGCTCAAAGGAGACCTTTACGTGCGATTGAGCGGCTAAGTTGTAGACTTCATTGGGCTCTACGTTGTACATAATTTTATGCAGAACGCCTGAATCAGTCAGGTCGCCATAGTGTAAAAAGAAGCGGGCATCGCTCACGTGCGGATCTTGATACAGGTGATCAATGCGTTCGGTGTGAAAGGTTGAGCCGCGGCGAATGACGCCGTGAACCTCATAGCCTTTTTGCAATAGTAATTCAGCCAGGTATGAACCGTCCTGGCCAGTAATGCCGGTAATAAGGGCTATAGGCATGTCCCAGCAACTCCTTAGTAATGCCTCTTTAGCGCTAAACCGCTAGCGCTTCGGGTTATTCGTCACCAAGAAGTGCCCTTCCTCTATACTGCACACATAGCAAAGCGGCCAAGGTCCAAAATAGGATGCCAGTATTTAGTCCGTATATAGTCATGTCGAACATTTGGTGAGCTATGGCGCCTAATAAACCAGCACCCACGCCACTCCACAGTAGATCGCCAGTGAAGATCATGCGTAGTGCCGCATAGCTAATATAGCCCAACAACAGCATAAAAAGGATGCCGCCAACTACACCCATATCAGCGAACATGCCCAGGATAATGTTGTGCGCATGGCTGGCGTAAGGTAGTGCGCCGGGTAGCAAGTAGTTTTTGTATACGAGTGGGTGCACGCCCACTCCTACGCCGAACCAGGGGTTAGCTTTAATGATCTCCCAGGTGGTGAACCAGATGCCCCAGCGGCCGCTGGCCCCCGAGCCCAAGCGAATCATAGCGTAATTGAGCAGTGGCGGGTAAAGGAGCATGGTTAATAGGGCGGCTATGAGTAGTCCGGCCGAGGCCCACAGCACCTTGCGGTAGCGAATGCCATAGGCCAGCATAGTGATTAAAAAGCCCAACCAAGCGCCACGGGTGAAGGTTAATATGAGGCCGGTGATTATGACGGCTAAAAACGGCAGCCACCAGCGGGATTGCTGCTGTTGTAGGTAGCCTAAGCCAACACCGCAGATAATTACTAACACGGTGCCCAGGCCTTGTGGGCCTACGCTAATTAAATGGGCCCGTTCAGCATGAAAAAGAAAATAGGTGACGCTAGCGTATACAGAGGCAATGGTGCCTGTGCTAACCAGCGTTAAGAAGAAAATATTCATGGTGCGAGGTTGCTTTACCAGCCAGCGGGCTAAGCTCCAACCGGTCAACCACACTAGCGTGTAGCCAAAGGCGCAAGCGGCGGCTACTGGTTTCTCGGGGGAGAGTGCGGCGGAGAGCCACATGGCCGCCAAACAGCTCAGCAAAGGAAGGCCAATGTGCAGTGGCCATTGGTAGGTCTCTTTATGAAATAAGTGCGGTAGCAGCAAAAGTAGGCAGAGGGGTGAAAGCCCCACTACACCGGCAGTAGCAATGGATAACCAGGTCACTTGGAACACAATACACATCCTCACTGACAAATCGAGCAGTAAACTGCGTGTGTTTTGCGAGCCATGCTCTCTTGAGCGAAGAGAGTTTCGTAACGTTGACGGCCGGCTGCCCCCATTTGCTGGCGCAAGGTAGCATTGTTAACTAACTTGCCTAAAGCCGCGGCCAAGGCTGAGGGGTTATCGGCGGGCACTAATAGGCCGGTGACGGCGTGCTCTACCATCTCTGGAATGCCGCCTACCCAAGTGGAGACTATGGGTTTACCTTGTGCCATGGCTTCGGCAATCACTAGTGGGCCCATATCTTCTCGTGAGGGTAGGCAAAAGATGTCGCAATGGGCCAGTCTGGCTACGGCATCGGGGCAGTAGCCGTGAAAGGTGACTTGCTCAGTTAGGCACAAATTATGGGCTTGTTCAGCTAGGGTGGAAGCTTGTGGTCCTTCGCCCATAATGTCTAGGTGTATGGGGACAGAACCTTGCACCTTGAGGCTGGCTAAGGCAGCTAGCAACACATCGATGCCTTTCACTGGTGAGAGGCGGCCAATGAAGCCGATGCGTACAGGGGCATTAGCTTCGCTTGTGGTTGTCTGTGGTGGTGCGGCCCCCAGCGTGGGGTCGGCCACGCCGTTATAAATGCGGTGTAGTTTATTGGGTTTGCTGCCAGCAGCTAATAGAAGTTTCTCTTCGGAGCCAACCACGCAGATCATAGCATCGGCATAGCGGTTGCCTATAAAGGAGGCGAAGCGGTAACTAAAACCGGCTCCTTTGCCGTGAAAGCCGTGGATAGTGAGTAAGCGGGGTCGTTTGGCGGCCCGAGCTTTAGCGGCAAAAAGAATGAGATCAGGGGCGCCGTGTACGTGAATTATGTCAGCCTTTTCCGCTAGGTGGCCATAGGTGGAGTTAAAGCTGCGCCAAGAGGTACGTAGGCCGGCTGAGGCATAAACGAATTCGGTATGCGGTATATTGGCGGCGGCTAGTTGCTGGGCAAATGGTCCGGCTGGGGCTAGCACCTCGCCTGTGCACAAACCTAAATCGCGCAGAGTAGTGATTAAGGTGAGTACGTGTTTTTCCGTACCGCCGGTCTCTAGGTAAGGCAAAATGTGCAATATGTGTTGTGGTTTACTCAAGTTTTCACCTCAAAATTAACGTACCCAGCGGTGGGCGGCATCGTGGCGAGGAATGTTTTTACGCAACTCCTCAACGTAGGCGTGGTGGGTCATTAGCCGTACCCAAAAGCGCAGGCGCATGTGGTGGCCAGCTTTCTCTAAGCGTTGTAACTTGGTTATGGTCCGCTTTTTATTGGACCAACCGCTAAAGGTCAATAAGCGATCCAAGTAAAAGACTATGGGGCTAAGCATAATGGAGAAGCGGACACTGGTTTCCGGGTGTTTGTGGTAGTAAATTAGGGCAGTGCGAGCGCGTTGCCGCTCTCGTTCCAGCAAGGCTGGTAGTTGCGATAACTGCAGTGAGGCTTTGTAGTGGTAGCCTTTTGCTTCTGGTACTGGTGTTGCTTCTAGGCCTAGTTTACGTAAGCGGCGGCCGAATTCTAAATCCTCCCAGCCGTACTCGCGAAAGTCTTCATCGAATAAGCCAGCATCAAATAGGTGCTGGCGGCGGATGGAGGCGTTGCCAGTGGCAAAGAAGGCGCGGGAAATATCGGTCAGTTTCATCTCTGCTTCGCTGGGGTTATCTAAATTGGTGGTGTGGATAACCGGGCCGTGGCCAATGCGTTTCTCTTGGCCTTGGTGGGCATTTATATGTGCTTGTACTAATTGTGGGCTGGGTACTAAATCGCTATCTAGAAAGATGATTAACTCACTGCGGGCTAGGCGTAGCCCGGCGTTACGGGCACCGGCGGGGCCGTGCTGGTCATCTAAGGGAATAACTTGCATAGCAAAAGGGACTTCAAGTTCGTTTAGCATAGCCAGAGTATCGTCAGTAGAGGCATCGTCTACTACTACAACTTCATATAGGTTGGTATCAATGGTTTGGCTGGCTAAGGCCGTAATTACTTTGCGTAAGATGGTACAGCGGTTATAAGTAGGTATTATGATGCTAGCTTGTAAGGTGGGTTCTACGTTTGTGCTCATGGGGTTATCGCCTTTCGCTATTAGTAAATCATTGTTTGCTATTCGCTAATTGGTGCTATTCCCCTGCCCTTGGCCTTGGCTTGGGATTTAGCTCGATATTCCTTAATAAGTTTAGCATGCTCTTTAGCAGCCGCGATAACTTGTGGTTTCACCCATTCTGGAACGAACTGTGCAGCGTATTCAACATTAGCCCAAATTGCCTGTGCTTCAGGAGTATCAGTTTTGAATAACCCCATCATCATGCCTCCTTATCAATATTTGGTGTACATTTGCGTCCTTTAATCGATGGAGAAAGTGGTGATTGTGAAAACGCGCATCTATCAAGACTTGCTTTTTGAACACTGCGCCCCCTCTTTCTCGTAGTGTAGGAGCCAAGTGTATGTTATGGCTAGATATATAACACCATACAATGCAACGAGCTAAAGAGAAGGGGATGCGTATTCGCACCCCCAATATATCATTGTTTCTTGATCAAATGGCCGTTATAAATATATTGCCTCCGTTATACCTCCTTCGTTCCTGTTGCTGTACCGCT
>CAYMKM010000053.1:0-5132 GCA_964390985.1 uncultured Clostridia bacterium
ACATACTAGGCCGGCTGAGGCTCCCCGTTTTCATCGTTACCGTACCATATCTTTTGAATCTCTGCGTTAACCGCTAACAGATGATCAAGTGCGCCGCAAGCATCTACCCGGCCATCTTTTAGCACAATAATTTGATCAGCCCGGCGCAGTGCTGCCTTGCGATGCGAAACTACCAGGCATGTTGCTTCTGATTGGGCGAAAATTTGCTCCCATAACACTTGCTCTGTCTCTACATCAAGGGCGCTGCTTAAATCGTCAAATACCAGTAGTTCCGGCTCCCGCACAAACATGCGCGCTGCGGCAGTGCGTTGCATTTGACCTCCCGATAACTTGACGCCTTTAGGTCCTACTCGTGTGGCCAGGCCATCCTCCAAGTGCTGCAGATCGTCTTTCATCACCGCAAAATGTATGGCTTTCATTATTTGATCATCGCTGGCCGGAAACCCCATCAAGATGTTATCGCGCAGCGTATCGCTGAACAAACGAGGGATTTGCGCCGTATATGCTGCATGCGGAGGTATAAAGAATGCACCCGCATCAGTTACCGTCTCGTTATTCCATGTAATTTCGCCAGCATCCCTGGGTAGCAAACCCAACAATACCCGCAGTAAAGTAGTCTTACCCGAACCATTACGCCCAGTAACAACAGTGAACGAACCCCGCTTTAAGCATAGGTTGATATCGGTAATGCCGCGCTTTGTATCAGGGTAATTATAAGAGATGCCTTTCGCCTGCAACTCTTCCAGGCGATCAGACTCCTCTTTTTTCGCATAATGAACTGCAGGCAATTCACCACTAAGGTATAGCGGACGAAATTCCACTAATGCTTTGGCGGGTGCTCCTTCCATTAACCGCATCATCCGCTCAACAGAAACATCAATCTGCTTGTAACGCGCTACGAGCAAGCCAATAAACGCAACCTGTTCACTAATGATTTCCAGATAAAAAGAGAACAGAGCAAAGT
Source organism: uncultured Clostridia bacterium (assembly GCA_964390985.1). Taxonomy (GTDB): domain Bacteria; phylum Bacillota; class Limnochordia; order DTU080; family DTU080; genus CAYMKM01. Next base: position 965 of record CAYMKM010000053.1, read on the forward strand.
CTCCCACAGTAAATGATCCGCGCTGCATGGCTTGCCCAGCTAAAATAAGAATAATACCTGTACCAACGTTAGTGGTATTGTGAAATATGGAACTCAAAATCTCATTGAATAAGCGATCGCGCAGTGCCACCCGGCGACGATGATCGTTTAGCTTGCGAAAATGATTGATGACATTCTCTTCAGCGGCAGCCACCTTTACAGCTTGCACCGCACCAAAAAGCTCGCCAATGAAGCCACTAATTATACCTGCGGCTCGGCGACTCTCCCGCCGGTAACGTTCCACCCGAGAGGAAGCCATGTTCGCTATTACCCCGACAATAACAAAAGGTACTAGCACCCACAGTGTAATAAAAGCATTGATGCGCCACATCATCGTTATGGCCACAACGCAAAACGCCAAGCCCCCTAGTAGGTCGTTCATCCATAATGCAAAGAGAGGTATCTCAAATACATCGCCGCGGAAGCGGCTAAGCGCCTCTCCGGGTGAATCTGGTAGAGCAGCAGCACCAGGTCGACGAAGAATGTGTCGCAACATGTTGTGGCGTAACAATGTCATAGTATGTACAAAAAACGGCACATTGGTTTTAATCAAACCCAGTACACCCATGAGACGTACTATCTCGCTGGCAAACACGAAGGCAACCAGTGTCCATACATTAAAACCGGCCTGTGCATTCTCTGAAAACAGGTTAAAGAACTCCCTGACCACCATACCTGGCACTAACACGAAGATCATAAGTACCAGCATTGCCCCCAGATTCATCAGCCATAATCCGGGGCGAAAGCGAATCATAGCCCAAATGACCTGCCATGCTTTTAAAGGTTTGTGTTCGCTCATGCCAGCAGCTCCTCCAATCCTGTTTGGTGTAGGTTATAAAAGCGAGATTGAGGATCAGCCAACAACTGCTGCCTATTGCCATACTCAGCAACTCGGCCTTCATCAATAATAAGAATCTCATCGCAACGATGCACAGTGGCTAAACGGTGAGCAATAATAATAGCCGTTCGACCCGCTAGTAATTTGTCGATGGCCTGCTCTACAAGTTGTTCTGTGGCCGGATCAAGGCGAGAGGAAGCTTCATCGAGTACCACCAGACCCGGGTCACGCAAAAAAACACGGGTGAGGGCTAGCAACTGCGCTTCACCCGCCGATAAACTGCGGCCTCCGCTTTGCAGCCTGGTATTGAGCCCTTCGGGCAAACCCTCATACCAGCGGAGTAAACCCAAAGAGGCAACCACTTCGTGAATGCGTTCGTCAGATATACTAGTATCAAACAAAGTGACATTCTCTCGCACGCTGGCCTGATACAATTGCACATCCTGCGTTACATAAGCGATACGCTCACGCAACTGCGATAGTTGGGCAGTGCGGATATCATGTCCATCCAAGCGAATGCTACCTGCTATAGGATCGTATAAACGGAATATCAACCGAGCCATAGTGGTTTTACCACCACCTGTACGGCCTAGTAAACCCAACGCTTTTCCCGGCTGCAACTGAAAGGAGAGATTTTGTAGAACTGGTTTATCTTCTGCATAAGCAAAAGAGACATCCGCAAATTCCAAGTGTAGGGCACCAGCACGGAATTCAACTCCCGGGCCGTCAACAATTGTGCTCTTTTCTTTACGCAACTCATTAATGCGTTCTATGGTAGCTCCGATATTCTGCAGGTTCTCCACCTGCTGGGATAATTGCCGAATCGGTCTACCCACTAGACTGGTATAATGCACTACCAAAAACGCTACTCCCACAGTAACAACACCGGTCTTATACAAATGGTAGCTAAGTACAAAGGCCAGACCGTACCCAACGCACATCATCAAGCCAGTTGTGGCTCCAATACTTAATCGCATTATCGACGACTTTTTCCAGCAATGTAACAAATGTGTATGTAACACGAATAGCTGCTGCAACACATAATCCACCGCACCACACGAACGAATGTCTTCTGTACCCGCCAGCCGTTCTTCCAAAAAGGCAAATAACTGTGTATTGGCATCGCGAAAAGCTTTTTGGTAGGGAATAGCTACTCCCCGCACTCGGTTAAGTGCGAATATGGTACTTATGGCAAAACAAGCAAAAGCCAACCCTAATTGCCAATTAGTAAGGAACAGGGCCACCAAAATGCCCAGCAAAAGAAGTATGTTGCCCACCACGCGAATAACCAGCTGTGAAAAGAAGTTAGCGAACTCGGTAACATCCGTCTCAATTCGCTCAATGAACTCGCCCGGACTGCGATCGCCATGAAAACGCATATCCAAGTGCAGACAATGAGTGGCCAAATCTGCGCGCAATGCGTTAGTAGCTTGCCAAGCTACCGATTCACCCATGTAAGTGCTACTTACCGCACATACCTGATGTAACAAGGCTACTCCAATGAACGCTAGTGCCAGGTGCAATAACGTTGTTAAATCAGTACCAGCAGTAACCGCGTCAATGAACCGCCGTGTGATTTGCGGGTTAACAATTTGCAGACCAATACTGGAGAACATCAATAAGGTCAACCCGGTAAAGCGAAGCTTTTGGTTTTGTAAATACTGAACTAGGAGAGTATAATACTGCTTCAACGATACCTGCAAGAGATATGCCCCCTTAGCGAAGTGGCATTTTTGTGAGGCAAAATATGCAGACGAATTATAGTGATAAATGTGATTTTAACACAACCTATAGGAGAAAGGAAGGGAGATTTTAGCAATTGTTATCAAAAATTATCGCCATGCTACAGATAGCTTTAGCTATAACGGTAATGGTTGGTGCAGCATCGGCAACGGCAGCCAGCCCCCATTTGCTATTGGTAATCGCCGATACACTAGATGTTGCCGATATTGCTAATGATCCACTACTAGCAACGTTAGCTAACCAAGCGGCTTTGGGCTTAATGAACTGCCGCACTGTCAATAAGCCTAACCCTGCCGCTACCCACTTAAGCATCGGGGCCGGCGCTCGCATGGACGCTCCGGTTAATGCCGTGTTGGCATATGGTGCAGGTGAGCGTCTTGGTACCAGCACTGTAGCACAACACTATTACGCTCTGACAGGTATATATGCTCCGGCCAACAGCATTGCCGTAACCAGCATGCCGGCGCTCGTTGAGGCCAATCGAGCTACCACATCCGCTCTAGGCTGGCTAGGCGATCAACTGAAGCAAGCAGGGCTTTCGGCGGCGTTGCTAGGTAATGCCGATATAGGCGATACACCACGTCGCCACGCTGCCCTTCTGCTAATGGATAAAGACGGCCTAATTTCCGCTGGCGATGTAAGCCGACGCAATTTACGGTTCGATACTAGCTGGCCATTGGGTTGGCGTACTAATTACACCGCCTTGACTACGGCGATTGCCCAGTATGCCAGCTACGACTTATTGGTAGTGGAATGCGCCGATTTATCGCGTTTAGATGCCTTTCGCCCGCAAATGTTAGCAACAGCATGGCAAAGAAAGCGGCAAGAGGCCTGTGCTGAGTTAGGCCAATTTCTACAACAACTGCTTAATACATATGGACCTGCCCAAGGCGTTACCGTAATGCTGGTCTCACCTACTCCGTCTACCAACCACGTACGAAGCGGGCATTGGCTAACGCCGCTATTGGTATGGCAACCAAACGTCCCCGCAGGCCTGCTTTATTCCACCACCACACGTACCGCTGGTGTATTAACCAATTTAGATGTCGCTCCGGCCATATTAGCTATCGTTAGCGCACAGCCGCATGACTCTCCCTTACGTATCCGGTCGCAATCTTTTGCCTTGGATTGGGCACAGCATAGCTTTGCACATATGGCCGCTATCCACGATCGTCGGCCAATTGTGCTGCAGACCTATGTGGTTTTTTGCATTGGCCTCTTTTTGTTTGCTTTGCTGGTAATGTGGCGAGCAACAAAGGGGCTGCATGCCCCGGCTGCCTGGCCTTTATCGTTACTTTTTACAGCTGCTTTTCCACTGGCGCTCCTTTGGCTACCCACCACCGCTACTAATTCGGCTCTAACAGCCTTGGCCGTCAGCAGTGTATTAGCCTTCGCATTAGCCTGGGCGGCCTGGCATTTTGGCGGACATGGCAGCCACTCATTCGGCCTGCTATTTGCCATCACCACTTTAGCGCTGGTAGTTGATATTTGCTTCGATTCACCTTTAATACGGCAGTCTTTTTTAGGCTACGATGCCATGGTCGGTGC
>CAYMKM010000053.1:5232-8967 GCA_964390985.1 uncultured Clostridia bacterium
CTCAAGTTCCCACCCACTTGGGCCGCCTTTTTCGCGATGTGTTAGCAAATGGTTTGGCGCCACTGATTGATGTAGTCGGACGTAAACTAGCTATGAACTGGAAGCTGATGCGCTATACCATCTGGACAAGAGTGTTGGTGATATCACTCGCTGTGAGCTTGGCTTTGTTAGCCCGGCCGGTAGCACAGGTGCGAGCCTTGTTTGATACAAAAACACACCTTTTGGCTGCTACCAAAGGTGCGTTAATTGCCGCCCTCGTGGCTTTGTTAGCCAATGACTCTGGCGTAGTGGCCGCGGCAACAGCGATGATTCCTATCACAACACTGCTACTTTACTTTGCCACCACCACTGACACACGGGTAAGAACCGAGGATCTTGAAAAAAGGAGTATGCTTGGCTAAAGTGCCGAGCGCATCGGCTACCGCAGCATCCTGCGCGTGACCAATTAAGTCAGCAAAGAAAATGTACTCGCCTAAATTGCGTTTAGCTGGGCGCGACTCCAGTTTGCTCAAATTTATATGACGGATAGCAAACACTTCCAGCGCTTTATATAGGCTACCTGGTTGATCGGTTGTGCTGAATACAATAGAGGTTTTATCCTGACTGGAGGGTGCTGGCAATGGCCCGCCCACCGCCCAAAAGCGGGTGACATTCTCCAAGCTATCTTGCATATCGCTCACCAACACTTGCAACCCATATAACTCAGCGGCCAATTTCGTACCTAAAGCTGCCCACCGTTTATCGGCCGCTGCACTTACCAACCGAGCGGCCTCTGAGGTACTGGTGGTAGCTTGTTGGTAGACTTGTGGCAACAATTCTCCCAAGCGATGCCGACACTGAGCTAGCGCTTGGGGGTGCGAATGAACCACCGACACCTGATTGAGGCTGGTTGTAGGTAGGGCTAGCAGATGGTGCTCAATAGTTAGCACCACCTCACCGGTAACGGGAGTTTGGGCTTCATGCGCTAAATAATCCAACGTGATAGCAACCGCGCCTTCACTGGAATTCTCTACCGGCACTACTCCCTGGTGAAAAGTAGCATCGCCTACACCCGCTAATACATCGGTAATACTCCGGCACGGAACCAAGTCTACCGTGGTTATATTTGCTTGCTCTAAATAACTGCGGGCTGCCGCTTCGGAAAATGAGCCCGGCGGCCCTAAATAACCAATGCGCCAAGTCATAGTTGTGCCTCCTGGCATTGCATGGCACTTGCCAGCTCTTGTGGAGAAAGATCGCCTTGTTCAAATTGAACACCTAATTCCCGGCTAATACCTTCTACTAGAGCTGCCATCACTTGCTCTGCAGTTATCTGCCGCCCTGCTACATCACATAAGCCTGCTGCTTTGGCATTAAACATGCGGGCCGCTGCCTCTCTAGCTTCATTTCTATTAAACGCAAGCAATTGGTAAAGGGCCAGGCCATCTAGGGTGAGGGGTATAGAGCCGTGCTGTAACAGGGCACCTCGGCGACGTACCTGAGCGCTACCTACCACCTTGCGTCCGCCCACCGCCAATTCGTACCAGGAAGGTGCATCAAAACAAGCAGCCCCCGCCCCAGTAATGCCTGTCACTTTCTTGTTCGCCAATGAGTCGCGCTCGGGTTGCGCCAACTCCGATGGCAGGCCTAGCCGCTGAAAGCCGGTCACAAATCCGCGGCTCAGTTCGCGATAACTAGCTACAATACCTAGCTGCGCAATTGGGTGCTCAGCGGGCAACACAATAGCGTAGGTCACCTCATTGGCATGTAGCACCGCCCGCCCGCCAGTAGGTCGGCGCACTACATCAACCCCAGCGGCTTTGCACGCTGCTTTATCTACCACTGCTTCTTTTTGGTTATACCCTAAGGAAAGTGCTGCTGGTTGCCACGCATAAAAACGCAGGGTCGGCGGCCCGCCCTGGGTCGCCGACTGCATTAATGCTACATCGACCTCCATGTTCCAAGCACCTGAAGCAGGCGCATGCTTAATTAACCGCCAACACTCTTTAGCCATTGTCGTTTGGCTGCCAACGCAAATTAGGTTGACGGGCTGCTTTTGTTTCATCGAGTCGCCGCACTGGCGTGTTATGTGGTGCTTCATGCAGTAAAGCCGGGTTCTCCTTGGCTTCACCAGTTATTTCCACCATCGCCTTAACAAACGCATCCATGGTCTCTTTGGTCTCTGTTTCAGTGGGTTCCACCATAATTGCCTCTTCCACAATCAACGGAAAGTAAATGGTGGGCGCGTGGATACCGTAATCGAGTAACCGCTTGGCAATATCTAATGTACGCACGCCTTGCTCCTTCTGCCACTTGCCGGAGAGGACAAACTCGTGCTTGCAGTGCCGTTGATACGGTAGTTCGAAGTAGGGTTCCAGCTTGCGCATTAAATAATTAGCGTGCAGTACTGCCATTTCACTTACCTCTCGCAAGCCATTGGGCCCCAGAGAGCGAATGTAGGCGTAAGCGCGTACTACTACGCCGAAATTGCCATAGAAAGATTTAACACGCCCTATGGAGAGTGGTCTATCGTACTGTAACCGATAGGTCTCTCCCTCTTTCACTACCAACGGAATAGGTAGGTATGGAATCAACTCTTTACTTACCGCTATTGGCCCGGCCCCTGGCCCACCACCCCCGTGCGGAGTGGAAAAAGTTTTATGCAAGTTAAAGTGAACCACATCAAAGCCCATATCTCCCGGGCGTGAGATGCCTAAAATGGCATTGGCATTAGCACCATCGTAGTAAAGCTTGCCACCCACACCGTGCACAATATCGGCAATTTCTGCAATGTGTTCATCAAATAACCCCAGGGTATTAGGGTTGGTCAGCATTAACGCTGCTGTTTGTGGCCCCACCACCTTACGCAAGGCCTCTAAATCAATGCCACCACGTTCATCGGAGGGGACTGTTACCACTTGATACCCGCACATAGCTGCAGAAGCTGGGTTGGTACCATGCCCCGAATCGGGGATAATCACCTGTGTGCGCTGACCATCTTCGCCATTGGCTCTATGGTGGGCTTTGATCACCATTAAGCCGGTCCATTCACCATGTGCGCCCGCCGCTGGTTGTAAGCTAACTTGAGCCAAACCCGCTATTTCACAAAGGTATTGACCTAGGTGATACATCAGCGCCAAAGCGCCTTGGGCGGTCTCCTCCGGCTGATAAGGATGCAAGCGGGCAAACCCTGGTAGGTCAGCCGCTATCTCGTTCACTTTGGGGTTATACTTCATAGTACAAGAACCCAGTGGATAAAACCCTACATCCACAGCATGATTCTGTCTGCTCAAATTAGTAAAATGGCGTACCACTTCAACCTCGGCTAGCTCCGGCAGACGAGCGGCTTGTTCCCGCTGATGCTGCAGCGGAATCAGAGCCTTTTCATCTTGAATGGGCACATCGCATTCGGGAAAAACATAGGCCCGCCGGCCTGGCGCACCGCCAGAAAAAATAAGCGGTATTTCGTTCATTGCTGACCTCCTAACCGGCTTGCACCACTTGTACCAGGCGATCTATCTCTTCTTTTGTCCTGGCTTCAGTGACGCAGAAGAGCGTCATATCAGTATATTGGCTACCAAATTGCTCCAAAGGCAAGCCGCCTATGATCTTCTCTTTCAGTAGCCTTGTGTTCAGTTCTTGAGGCGAGTGACCCGTATACAAAGTGAACTCTTGGAAGAAAGGCGCCTTAAACACTGGGCGGCAACCTGCCACTTCCACTAATTGCGTTTGTGCATAATGGGCCTTCTGCCAACT
>CAYMKM010000053.1:9067-11186 GCA_964390985.1 uncultured Clostridia bacterium
GTTAATTCGCAAATAAGGCTTTGATACTCGTAAATGCTTTGTAGTACTCCCTGGCTTATTTCTGCCTGATATGGTGTATAAGCGGTGACAAACTCGCTCCGGTTCACTAAGGCCGGTAGCGCAGCTGGTATCAGCCGATCATAGATACCGCCCCCCATAAAGCAGGCGTATTCATCCAGGTTTGCATTGCATCCCGCTAACTGACGCATATGAGCTAGCACCTGCGCCTCGGCCATGGCCGGCGGCAACTCCAGCTCCCCTTTTACACGCAGATTTGCGGGAATATCGGCAAACAATTCATCCACTGAAGAGACGCCAATAGCGGCGAGCATTGCGGCCCGCTCACTAGGCGTTGTGGGAATGTAGCGCATTGTAATGCTGCCCTCCCCTTAACCATCAATTAGCTTTTTGTAGTCATCGGCATTCATCAGCCCCGCTAATTCAGCCGGGTTATTCATTTCTATAATAGCTATCCACCCTTGGCCATACGGATCTTCGTTAATTAGCTCCGGTTGATCGGCCAAAGTCTGGTTCACTTCAACAATGCTGCCGCCTACGGGTGTGTATATATCGGAGACTGCTTTCACAGATTCCACTACGGCAAAGCTATCGCCGGATTTAACTGCCGCCCCCTGCTCAGGTAGCTCCACAAATACCACATCGCCTAGTTCTTGTTGGGCGAACGAGGTAATGCCCACTCGTACCCGGTTACCTGCTTCTGCTTTCAACCACTCGTGATCTTTGGTGTACTTTAACTCTGCCGGAAACATAGTTGCTTCCTCCCTTACTATGCTTGTGATCCTGCATTCACACCTTTGTTACGGCCGCCGCCGAGTATTAGCTGGCATAAACCGACCTTTAACTATTTCGGCTGGACGTGCTTTACCGCGTACATCGACAGCAATTAAGCTGCCTGGTGTAGCAAATTCTGTTAACACATAACCCATGCCAATGTCCCGTTCCAGCGATGGAGCGTAACTGCCACTGGTCACTTGGCCAATTTGCGCGCCCGACGGGGAATACAAAGCATAACCATGGCGGGGTATACCGCGACCGGCCACATTAAAAGCTACCAAGCGGCGCTTGAGGCCCTCTGCTTTTTGCCCAGCCAAAGCGGTGCGACCAATAAAATCGCCCTTATCAAAGCGGATGAAAAAGCCCAAGCCTGCCTCTAACGGCGAGGTGGTTTCGTCTATATCGTTGCCGTATAAGGTTAACCGGGCTTCCAAACGCAGGGTATCGCGGGCGCCTAGTCCTACGGGTAACAACCCTTCTGGTTCGCCCGCTTTCATTAAGCTTTCCCAAATGACTGAGGCATAGGTGTTATCATAAATATAAACTTCAAAACCATCTTCGCCAGTATAACCTGTACGGGAGAGCAACACCTCCGCATCGCCTATTTTTGCCTGTGCCGCCTCAAAAGCATAGAGATTATCCAAAGGATACTCTGTACATTTTTGCATAATAGCTGCCGCGCTGGGTCCTTGAATGGCTATGAGCGCCGTATTGTCGCTGCGATCTTCCATGGTGGCACCAGCTGGCAGGCGAGCGGAGATCCACGCCACATCTTTATCTACATTGGCGGCGTTCACTACCATCATATACCCTTCATTGAGGCGGTAAATAATAACGTCATCGACAATGCCGCCATCATCGCGGCAAAGCAATGAGTACTGCGCCTGACCTACAGTAAGCAAAGATACATCGTTGGTGGTTAGCTGCTGCAAGGCGGCGAGTGCTTTTGGTCCGCTAAAAAAGAGCTCGCCCATATGAGATAAATCAAAAAGGCCAGCTCGACTACGCACACCTCTATGTTCTTCCAGAACCCCTGCATACTGTACAGGCATCTGCCAACCAGCAAAATCAATGATACGCGCCCCAGCGGCAACATGAATATCGTATAGCGGTGTGCGTTTGCTCATACCTCGTCTCCCCTTGCAAAAATGGTTTGTTTCATACTGGCTTCCTAATGTATATTTAACACTATCTGCAACGTTCCTTTATATATGTCGAATTGATGGTAACCAGTGCGGCCTCTTCCGTATATAATGCAGCGTGGCTGGCGGCATATACGCAGCAATCCATCGATGGATGGGGAGGCTATTTCATGCTGGTAGAG
>CAYMKM010000054.1:0-1881 GCA_964390985.1 uncultured Clostridia bacterium
TACATCTATTTCTTCATTATCCAGATATTTAATCATGAGCTCTTCATCTAGCTCAGCTATTGCTTCTAGCATTTGCGTGCGCGCTTGGTTTACGCTGGACATCATCTCTTCTGGTATTTGCGTAACATCAGAATGCGTGCCTAAATCATCAGTATAATGAACTGCACGCATCTCCACGAGATCAACTATACCTTTAAAATTATCTTCCGTACCAATGGGCAATTGTATTGCCACTGCGTTGGCACCTAGGCGCTCACGCATCATATCCACGGTGGCCTCGAAATTGGCGCCTACGCGATCCATTTTGTTCACATAAGCTATACGAGGTACCTTGTATTTATCGGCCTGCCGCCAAACCGTCTCCGATTGCGGCTCAACACCACCCACTGAGCAAAACACTGCCACCGCGCCATCTAATACACGCAGTGAACGTTCTACCTCAACAGTAAAGTCAACGTGCCCGGGCGTGTCAATAATATTAATGCGATGTTGGCGCCAGTGACACGTTGTGGCAGCAGAAGTGATGGTGATGCCGCGCTCGCGCTCTTGTACCATCCAATCCATTGTGGCGGCACCTTCATGCACTTCGCCCATTTTATGTAGGCGGCCAGTGTAGAAAAGGATGCGCTCTGTCGTCGTGGTTTTACCCGCGTCGATATGCGCCATTATGCCGATATTACGTGTTTTCTCCAGAGGAAAGGCTCTGGGCATCCGCTTATATCCCCCTGATCCCTACCAACGGTAGTGAGCAAAAGCCTTATTGGCTTCTGCCATACGATGTGTATCTTCTTTTTTCTTTACTGCATTACCCTGATTGTTGGCCGCATCTAGCAACTCGCTAGCCAGTCTATCAATCATGTTCTTTTCGCCACGCTCCCGGGCGTATTGCACAAGCCAACGTAAACCGAGTGCTGTACGTCTTTCAGGCCTTACCTCTACCGGAACTTGGTAGTTGGCTCCACCCACCCGACGAGAACGCACCTCAATTACGGGCATGATGTTTTTCATGGCTAATTCCATAACCTCAACAGGGTCGCGCCCTGATTTGGTTTTAACAATATCCATAGCCTCGTAAAACACCCGTTCGGCTAGGCTCTTCTTCCCATCAAGCATTAACCTGTTAATCAGCTGAGTGGCCAGTTGACTGTTGTAAATAGCATCTGGCGGAACCTCACGCTTAGCTATATAACCTCTGCGAGGCATAATCTACCTCCTACTTAGGCTTTTTTGCACCGTACTTCGAACGTCCTTGCTTACGGTCGCTAACGCCTGCGGCATCAAGCGTGCCACGCACAATGTGATAGCGAACACCTGGCAAATCCTTTACACGACCACCGCGAATGAGAACCACAGAGTGCTCTTGAAGGTTGTGCCCCTCACCAGGAATGTAAGATGTTACTTCAATACCGTTGGTAAGACGAACACGAGCAACTTTACGTAAAGCTGAGTTTGGTTTTCTAGGCGTATCGGTGTAAACACGTGTGCAAACACCACGCTTTTGCGGAGAACCTTCTCCTTCCCAAACGCGATTCTTTTTACTATTAAAGTTAATTAGTAACGCTGGGGCTTTACTATGTGCCTTAATTTGTTTGCGCCCCTGCTTGATCAGTTGGCTTATTGTGGGCATTTTTGTTCCCCCCCTTCAAGACCACTATCTACTGGTATTTTTGCAGCGGTAGCACCTTTGAGGAGGGCCGCACAGGCTGCTCCTACTGAGATACCGCATAACCTACCTAACTGGTTCATGTTCTCAACCTCGACCACTTCTACCTCAGCACAGCTTTTTGCTAGCTCCACTACGGGGTGGACAATACGCACTTCGGCATCGCCCGCCACATAGACCACTTGAACTAACTCACTGTGCAACGCTCGAACTGTCTG
>CAYMKM010000054.1:1981-11132 GCA_964390985.1 uncultured Clostridia bacterium
ACAATCTTGCCGATAATCACATTCTCTTTTAAACCAATTAATGGATCGGACTTCCCTTTTATAGCGGCTTCTGTTAATACGCGTGTAGTCTCCTGGAAGGAAGCTGCAGATAAGAAACTCTCCACAGCCAGCGAGGCCTTAGTTATACCTAGTAGCACCGGTTTAGCATCTGCCGGTTCGCCACCAGCCTTCACTACGCGCTCATTCTCTTCCTTAAAGTCGAAAGTGTCAACTAATCCGCCCGGAAGCAGTTCGGTATCGCCGGGAGATTCAACCTTTACTTTACGTAGCATTTGGCGAACAATCACTTCAATGTGACGGTCGTTAATGTCTACACCTTGAGAACGGTAAACATCTTGCACTTCTTGCACCAAATAAGTTTGAACTGCTGCTGTACCTTTAACTTTTAATATATCGTGCGGATTCATAGCCCCTTCGGTCAAGCGGTCACCCGTCTCCACCTGCTGGTTTTCGCGCACCCGTAACCGGGCACCGTAGGGAATGGTGTAGGCATGTTCTTCCCCGTCTTCGGTGGTAACAATGGCTTTGCGTACGCCCCTAGATTCAGCAAAACGTACTGCGCCATCGACCTCTGTAATAATGGCCTGACCTTTGGGTTTACGTGCTTCAAACAACTCTTCTACTCGCGGCAAACCAGCGGTAATATCGTCAACGCCAGCAACACCACCAGTATGGAATGTGCGCATGGTGAGCTGTGTACCTGGTTCACCAATTGACTGAGCAGCAATAATACCTACCGCTTCGCCCACCTCAACCAGTTGCCCGGTTGCTAGGTTCCGCCCATAACAACGGGCGCAGACCCCATGGCGCGAATGACAAGTGAGTGCTGAACGAATTTCCACACTCTCAATGCCAGCATCCTCAATGGCCGCCGCACTGTCTTCGTTTATTAACTGATTCTCTTCCACCATATGCTCTTTGGTAACCGGGTGAATGACAGCTCGCACTGTCACTCGACCAGTAATACGATCACGCAAGGGCTCAATTATTTCTTCTGCTCCCCCGCTGATCTCTTTTATGGCACTTACTTTAATGCCCTCGGTGGTGCCACAATCTTCTTCGCGTACTATTACATCCTGTGAGACTTCTACCAACCGTCTGGTCAGATAACCAGAGTCAGCCGTCCGTAAAGCAGTATCGGCAAGTCCTTTACGTGTACCGTGTGTGGAAATAAAGTACTCTAACACAGATAGCCCTTCACGGTAATTGCGCCGTACAGGGGTCTCAAATGTGCGACCCGTGGGATCTGTCACCAGACCACGCATCCCTGCCAACTGGGCTAATTGCGAACGGTTACCACGGGCACCAGAGTTGGCCATCATCCATACCGGGTTGAATGTGTCGAAGCTATCTATCATGGCTTGGGTCACATCGTCTTTAGCCCGCGCCCAAATGTCACAAATGCGTTGATACCGTTCATCAGTAGTAAGCAAGCCCCGCCCATGCTGCTGCTCGACCTGCTCCACCTGCCGCTCGGCATCGGAGAGAATTGTCTCTTTCTCCTTGGGAATTGTAACATCGGTGACACCAACGGTAGTTCCAGAGAGAGTTGAATATTTGAAGCCTAGTTGCTTAATATTATCCAACGCTGCCGCAGTACCTGAGGTACCCAATCTCCTATACAACTGGTCCACTAGTTTACCTAAAACATCACGGTCAATGGCCTCATTTATATAGCTGATCTCTTTAGGAAGCACTTCATTAAAGAATATACGACCGACGGTAGTATCCAGCAGAGTACCATCTTCCATACGTACTTTTATGCGTGCATGTAAAGAGACGGCCTTATGGTAGTGAGCTAATTTGACCTCATCGGGGCAGCTAAATGCCTTACCCTCGCCCTTGGCACCTGCTTTTTCTTCTGTTAAATAGTAACAGCCAATAATCATATCTTGGTGCGGTGTTACTACCGGACGGCCACTTGAAGGAAGCAATATATTATGCGCTGAGAGCATCAGCAGGCGTGCTTCGGCTTGTGCTTCCGCTGAAAGGGGAACGTGCACAGCCATTTGGTCACCATCGAAGTCGGCATTGTATGCCACGCATACTAATGGGTGAATTTGAATGGCCCGGCCTTCCACCAAAACCGGCTCAAAAGCCTGAATGCCTAACCTGTGCAAGGTGGGGGCGCGGTTGAGCAACACGGGATGCTCTTTAATAACCTCTTCTAAAACATCCCAAACCTCCAACTTCTGCCGTTCCACCATACGCTTAGCGCTCTTTATGTTATGAGCATGACCTTGATCAACTAATCTCTTCATTACAAATGGCTTAAATAACTCCAACGCCATTTCACGGGGTAATCCACACTGATGCAGCTTAAGCTTGGGTCCAACCACAATTACACTGCGGCCAGAGTAATCGACACGTTTACCCAGCAAGTTCTGCCGAAAACGCCCTTGCTTACCACGCAGCATATCAGTGAGCGATTTTAGCGGCCTATTTCCCGGACCTGTAACCGGACGACCACGTCGACCGTTGTCCAGTAGTGCATCGACCGCCTCCTGTAGCATGCGTTTCTCGTTGCGTACAATAATGTCGGGAGCACCTAGTTCTAATAATCTCTTTAGCCGATTGTTGCGGTTTATTACCCGACGGTATAGATCGTTAAGATCTGAAGTGGCAAAACGCCCACCATCTAATTGGACCATCGGCCTTAACTCAGGCGGAATTACTGGTATTACATCAAGTATCATCCACTCCGGACGATTGCCAGATTTACGGAACGCTTCTACCACCTCAAGGCGGCGGGTAGCCCGAATGCGGCGCTGGCCGGAGGTATCTTTAATTTCCTTGCGTAAGCTTTCTGCCTGTGACTCCAGATCCATCTCATCTAGCAGCTTTTTAATTGCTTCCGCACCCATACCAGCTTTAAACCCGTTTTGGTACTTCTCGCGATATTCGCGGTACTCACTCTCGTTAAGCAGTTGCTTTTTAGCTAAAGGAGTATCGCCTGGATCTATCACTATATACGCGGCAAAATACAGCACACGTTCCAGAATACGCGGTGACATATCTAGCATTAGGCCCATCCGGCTGGGAATGCCTTTAAAGTACCATATATGTGAAACCGAAGCTGCCAATTCAATATGGCCCATCCGCTCCCGCCGTACCTTAGCGCGAGTTACTTCCACTCCGCAACGATCACATACTATACCTTTGTAACGAACTCGTTTGTACTTACCGCAATGACATTCCCAGTCACGGGTAGGTCCAAATATTTTTTCGCAAAACAATCCTTCGCGTTCAGGTTTGAGTGTGCGATAGTTAATAGTCTCCGGCTTTTTCACTTCGCCGCTTGACCAAGCCCGAATCAACTCAGGACTAGCCAAGCCTATTTGGATGCAGTCGAAGTTGTTGACATCGAACAAATGAGTCACCCTCCTACAAGACTACTTTGATGAGCATCGTGCGTTATCAGTCGTCGTCCTCTTCTTCCTCGTTGTCAGGCAGAAATTCTTCGTCCGGGAAGTCAAGATCGTCTTCCTCTATATCATCAAAGTCGTCGTCATCCTCCAGGTCAGGCTCATCCGAATTCTCAACATCTGGATCTTCCTTTTTAACAACTTCATCATCGTCTTCAAACAATGAATCGTCGTCATCAGGGGTGTCACTTTCATCATCTTCTACAATTTGTTGAGCTAAGCGGACCGAGCCCGTGGTATCTGGCGCTAAACGCTCTCTTTCATTTCTAAGCTCGTCATCGTCATCATCGTGACCGTGAATATCAATGCCGAGCTCGCGGGCCATTTCGCTGATGTCCTCTTCTTCTTCGCGAATCTCAATCTCACCAACTGCCTCAGATAGCACGCGTACATTAAGGCCTAAACTCTGTAGTTCCTTAATTAGAACCTTAAATGATTCAGGGACACCTGGCTCGGGTACATTCTCGCCTTTAACAATAGCTTCGTATGTTTTTACACGTCCAACAACGTCATCGGATTTCACCGTGAGCAGTTCTTGAAGCGTGTATGCAGCACCATAGGCTTCTAGTGCCCACACTTCCATTTCGCCGAAACGCTGGCCGCCGAATTGCGCTTTGCCGCCTAGCGGTTGTTGTGTTACTAACGAGTATGGCCCAGTAGAACGAGCGTGAATTTTGTCGTCCACCAAGTGCAATAACTTCAACATGTATATATAACCGACAGTGATACGATTATTTATCCTCTCACCGGACCGCCCATCATATAGATCTGTTTTACCATCCTCGGGTAGTCCTGCCTTTTTCAAATATTGGAGAACCTCTTCTTCAGTAGCACCGTCAAACACAGGTGTAGCCATATGCAACCCTAAAGCACGGGCAGCCCAGCCCAAGTGCGTTTCTAACACTTGGCCCAAGTTCATACGCGAAGGTACACCCAATGGGTTGAGAACAATTTCCACCGGAGTGCCATCTGGCATAAACGGCATATCCTCTTCTGGTAAGATACGGGCGACCACACCTTTATTACCGTGGCGGCCGGCCATTTTATCTCCCTCAGATATTTTCCGCTTTTGGGCGATATAAACGCGCACTAAGCGATTCACACCTGGTGAGAGCTCATCGCCGTTGTCGCGGGAGAACTGGCGGACATCTACCACTACACCGCCTTCACCGTGCGGTACGCGTAAGGAAGTGTCGCGCACTTCGCGAGCTTTCTCACCAAATATCGCTCGTAGCAGCCGCTCTTCGGCTGTAAGCTCTGTCTCACCCTTAGGTGTAACCTTACCCACCAAAATATCACCCGGGCGCACCTCAGCGCCAATGCGAATGATACCGTTCTCATCAAGATCCTTGAGAACATCTTCGCCTACATTGGGAATGTCACGGGTTATTTCTTCGGCACCCAATTTAGTGTCACGAGCTTGCGCCTCGTATTCCTCTATGTGAATGGAGGTGAACACATCCTCCTTCACCAGTTTCTCGCTGAGTAAAATGGCATCTTCGTAGTTGTAGCCTTCCCAAGGCATAAAAGCGCAAAGTACGTTACGACCCAAAGCAAGTTCACCTTGATCGGTCGATGGACCATCTGCCAGCAATGATCCCGGCGTAACAACCTGGTTTTTGCTCACTATTGGCCGCTGATTGTTACAAGTACCCTGGTTAGAACGCTTAAACTTGGTCAGTTTATAGTGCTTTTCGTCACCGGGATTGGTCTTTATTACCACTTCGTCTGCTTCAACTCGGGTGACAATGCCATCTTCTTTAGCCAAAAGCACTACGCCTGAATCAATAGCGGTCTTTGTTTCCATACCGGTACCTACCAATGGGGCTTCTGCTTTCAACAACGGCACCGCTTGCCGTTGCATGTTAGCACCCATTAAAGCTCGCGATGGGTCGTCGTTCTCAAGGAACGGAATTAAAGCTGTGGCAATAGAAACCAACTGCTTGGGCGAAACATCCATGAAATCCACTTCTTCAGCTGGCACCAAAGCAATTTGATCTTTATGACGTACCGATATCCGCTTATTCAAATACTCGCCTTCGTCGGTGAAGGGTTCATTGGCCTGAGCAATAACGTAATTATCCTCTTCATCGGCGGTAAGGTAGACAATTTTATCGGTAATACGACCATTTTCTACCCGACGGTAAGGTGTCTCAATAAAACCGTACTCGTTGATGCGAGCATAAGTGCACAGACTACCAATTAAGCCGATGTTAGGACCCTCAGGCGTTTCAATGGGACACATGCGCCCATAGTGAGAGTGGTGTACGTCGCGTACTTCAAATGATGCCCGTTCACGCGATAGGCCTCCTGGGCCCAAAGCAGAAAGACGCCGCTTATGCGTTAGCTCCATAAGTGGGTTGGTTTGATCCATAAACTGTGATAGCTGCGAGCTGCCAAAAAACTCTTTAATAGCTGCTACCACGGGACGAATGTTAATAAGTGCTTGCGGTGTAATAATATCCACATCTTGGATTGTCATGCGTTCGCGAACCACTCGCTCCATACGCGACAAACCGATGCGAAATTGATTTTGTAGAAGTTCTCCCACAGACTTCAAGCGCCGATTCCCCAGGTGATCGATATCGTCAATGTTTCCGATGCCATAGAGTAGACCGACTATGTAGTTGATAGTAGAGATGATATCTGCTGGTTGAATAGTTTTGACATCGTTCTCTGGATTACCGTTGCCAATAACTTTAATAGGTGCGCCATCGCGCCCTTCCACAACGGCTTCAATGACTCCGGCTTCTTCAATGCGAGCCGCCAGACGCCGATCAATGCGTTGGCCAGCTTCGGCCAAAATTTCGCCTGTCTGGGGTGCAACAATAGGTTCCACGGCAACCCGGCCAGTTACGCGAGGCATCATGCGCAGCTTTTTATTGATTTTATACCGACCGACACCAGCTAAGTCGTAGCGCTTTGGATCGTAAAATAGTGTTTCAAATAAGGCGCGGGCACTCTCCTCAGTAGGCGGTTCGCCCGGACGTAAGCGCTTGTATATTTCAATTAGTGCCTCTTGCTCGCTATCAGTATTATCGCGTTCTAGTGTAGCGCGAATAGGCTCTGCGTCACGAAACAGCTCGTTAATTTTAGCATTGCTACCATATCCTAAAGCTCGCAACAACACCGTGGCGGGTAACTTGCGCGTGCGATCCACCCGCACATAAATGCAATCGTTAGCGTCGCATTCATACTCCAGCCACGCACCGCGGTTGGGAATAATACTGGCGGTATACATTAATTTGCCGCTAGTATCGGGCTTTTGTCCAAAATAGACACTTGGGGAACGAACAAGCTGGCTAACAATCACCCGCTCGGCACCATTTATAATGAAAGTGCCGTTCTCGGTCATTAGTGGGAAATCTCCCATAAAAACTTCCTGCTCTTTTACTTCGCCCGTCTCTTTGTTTATCAATCGGACGCGTACTTTCAATGGGGCGGCAAAGGTCATATCACGATCTTTGCACTCTTCCACGGAATACTTGGGCTCACCCATGTTAAAGTCGTTAAATTCCAGTACCAAATTTCCGGTGAAGTCCTGAATGGGAGAGATGTCTTGAAACATCTCTTTCATGCCTTCATCTAAAAACCATTTGTAAGACTTCCGCTGAACCTCGATAAGGTTGGGCATGTCAAGGATCTCCCGGATTTTACTAAATGAGACCCTCCGGCGCTCGCCTTGCTCAATCTCAACTGCCAATATGCCCCACTCCTCTCAGTTTCCCTTACCCACTGACAGCAGGCTTTTTGTAGCACATAGCGAATAAAGATTTTAGGATTGGTACGCCTCACTGTGCTTTAGGGTCACCCTCGTAAAGACATAAAAATACCTTTCCTCACTCACCAGGAACTTTTACGACCAGAAGGCGCCCTACCTTATAGCTTTCGTGAGCGCGGTTGCAGTTATACACAATAAATTAAGAGAGTTATTCAGGTGATTGATGCACCTTTCCAGAGAACTCGATACTTTTGTAGCATACCATTCCCACGTGTTTGTGTCAATTGATACACAGGCTAGCCGAGGGAGGCACATATGCCTCCCTCGGCTAACTTTGCACAACGGCAAGATTACTACTTAATCTCGACGCTACCGCCTGCTTCTTCAATTTTGGCCTTAAGCTCTTCGGCAGCGGCCTTATCTACACCCTGTTTTACTGGCTTGGGAGCACCATCAACTAGATCTTTAGCTTCCTTGAGGCCCAAACCGGTAATTTCACGCACTACCTTAATGACCTGGATCTTTTTCTCGCCAGGGCCGGTGAGAATTACATCGAACTCGGTCTGCTCTTCTTCCTGGGCAGCAGCTCCGGCGGCAGGTGCAGCAGCAATGGCTACGGGTGCAGCAGCGCTTACACCAAATTTCTCTTCAAGTGCTTTTACCAATTCAGCCAGTTCGAGCACTGTCATGCTCTCAATAGCTTGCATAATATCCTCTTTTGTCATTATTATATCCTCCTTTGGGAGATGTCTTTTTAGGCTTCGCTAGCGACGCCACTCTCTTTTTGCTGACGGATAGCTTCTAACGCGTAAACCAGATTGCGGATATTTCCACTCAATACATTAGCCAGTCCGGCAATGGGTGCTTGCATCCCTCGCAAGACATTGGCAATTAACACTGGCCGTGCTGGCAACTCTGCGAGGTAACGTACACCATCGGCATCAATAACCTTGCCGCTAAGCAGGCCGCCTTTTATCACCAGCTTATTGTTCTTTTTGGCGAAATCCGAAAGCACTTTAGCCGGTGCCACTGGGTCCTCATAGCTGAAAGCAAAACTGTTTGGACCTTCCAGATAAATCTCCAAACCAGTGATACCAAGTTCCTGCGCTGCACGTGCAGTTAACCGGTTCTTTAGCACCTTAAACTCAACATTGGCCTCGCGGGACAAACGCCGCAGCTCGGTAATGTTTTTCACGTTTATGCCGCGATACTCAGCAATCACCATGGCTTTCCCGTTTTCCAAACGTTCCTTGATCTTTTTTACAACAGCGATCTTTTCTGGTGCTGGCAATGTTCCCCTCCTTTCTTGGTGAGGGTATAGAAAAGGAACCTCCACGGCAGACGTTAAAGGCAACCTGCTCGCGAAAGGTCCCGTTACATTTGAACCTTCACAAGCCTCGGCGGGCGAGTGTTTACTCTTTAAGTCCTGTAGGACACCAGCTGTCTGCGGCTGCGGAATATACTCTTCTCTACCCAAATTCTGAGAGCTAAGCCCTCAAAAGTTACGACTGGCGAGCTGTTGTTGCTGCCAGAAAATCTTGCACGTTTAGCTTAATGCCTGGGCCCATGGTAGTGGAAATAGCTAGCTTTCTAAGGTATTGCCCCTTTACTGCGGCAGGTCTGGCCCGAATAATAGCATCAATAAGAGCCCGTAGGTTCTCTAACAGAGCCTGCTCTGTGAATGATGCTTTGCCAATAGGGACGTGTATGCCAGCTTCCCGGTTAACCCGGTACTCCACTTTACCAGCTTTAAATTCATTAACTGCCCGCTCAATATCTAAGGTGACGGTACCCGCCTTGGGGTTGGGCATTAAGCCACGCGGCCCCAAAATGCGACCTAGCCGACCCACCACAGCCATCATATCGGGCGTAGCAATGGCTATATCAAAATCCATTTTACCCGCTTGTATATCCGCTACCAACTCTTCATTTCCCACAATATCAGCACCGGCAGCCTCAGCTTCCCGCGCCTTTTCTCCTTGGG
>CAYMKM010000055.1:0-4094 GCA_964390985.1 uncultured Clostridia bacterium
AAGCAGGCCCGTATGTTCGCTGCACCAACTTATACAAGCGTTCTTCTTTAGCCCGCCCTCAGTTCCCAACTTTTTAACGATGCAAAAAAGGCACCAGAACACTAGCTTAAAGCTATGCCTGGTGCCTTAAATATTACACAACTAACGCTCTAATACTATGATGGGTTTGAAGAGAAGAAGTGGTATCCACCTAGTTTAGTTTTCTCGTCACCCTTATCGTCCTCTAAAAGATCTTTGTAATTCTCAGCCGCTTTACGGAAGGCATTTGCATACTGCTCAATAACCTCCGGCCGATAATGTTTAAACCACGGAATCACGTAGGTACGAGCTGGCATTGCTTCCGTCGCTGGTAGGCTACCCACTGGTTGCCGCAAGTCGCGATCGGAATGGGCAATGCGGGTTGGTTTGCCATGCCTATAAATATCGGCTGTGTTAAAGACCGGGTGCAAGTGCAAGGGCCGGTTGGCACCTGCGCTGGTTTGATAACCCTCGGCACGAACTGCCTCACAGAAGCGTGTGACAGAAAGGCCACCTAGCTCCTCGCTGTTGAATAAACCGCGAGCTGCATACCAGCCACCCATATTGCTGTCGGAATTCTTTGGTGTGCGATGTGCTTCCAGACCAGGTACACCTTCGAGCAAGTCCCAGAAGTAGTTCATGGCCTTGCGAATCTCAACGCAGCGCTCATCGTAGTATTTCAACTGCACGCGGCCTACAGCAGAGCTGGCCTGGTGCATGCGGTATTTATAACCACCTAAAGGTAGGCCCACAAACGGTTTCAGATATTCAGTTTCAATTTCTCCTGCCCGGAAGCGCTCATAGTGACCAAAAGCTATGGCCCGCTCGTAAATTTCCCGATCATCGGTGACCAACATGCCAGCTTCACCAATGGCTAGAGACTTACCGCTCATCAATGACATAGCACCTACGTCACCGATAGAACCCACTTTGCGACCTTTATACAGACCACCTTGGGCGTGCGATACATCTTCAATAACCTTAAGGCCGTGCTTGCGGGCGATGGCCATAATTGGATCCATATCGCATGGATGCCCTAAATAGTGCACAACCATAATCGCCTTTGTGCGCTCGGTAATGCGATGCTCAATATCGTTAGGATCAATGCACAATGTTTTAGGATCAATATCAGCAAAAACTACGGTGCCGCCTAAGGAAAATACAGGAGCAATAGTTGCCCAATAAGTAGCACTGGGGCTAATGATTTCGTCTCCAACGCCTACCTTACAGGCATACATAGCTGCGTGGAGAGAACCTGTACCGTTATTGAAACCCAACGCATACTTTGAGCCCTGCCAAGCAGCGAATTCCTTTTCAAATTGTTTAGTAATGTCAGTACCAGACATTTTTCCGCCACGTATTACATCCAGGATGGCCTCTTCATCTTCCTTGGTGATGATAGGCCAGGTAAACATATCACCTGGATCGGCTTGGATTGCCTTTGGACCACCAAAGAGCGCCAGCTTAGACACTATAATCATTCTCCCTTCACCTTGGTCGCAATTTACCATTGTTCTGAGGCCAAAGCCTTCAATAAGGGCCGCTGTTTGCCCCTTGGTAGTCATGTTATGCATGAAGCCACCGGGTTCCTGCTTCAATTTGCTTTTAGTAAAAACTTTTTCATCCAATGTATGGCGCCACCCATAAACCGCCCTTTTTAGCAGTATATAGCAGGCTCTTCAATGCTGCAGTTGATTGTAGGTCACCATTTGCTCGCAGACATTTACATATTGTTAACTCTACTGTTACAAACGCTTAAGGAGTGGACATAGAGCGTTCTGTCCCGTATTATTTTAGTGACTCTGTTTGTATTAGAAAGGATGACCCTTCAAGTTGCAACCTATCGCTCAGCTCTCAGCTGACCAGGCTCAAAGCAGATTAAATACATTGTTGGCAGTTGGCCAACCAGAAATAACCGTAGCTGATAATCATTTGCTTTTGGCCAACCAAAAAGTAGATGAAATTGTAGCTAAATTCGGCTCTCCTCTATATGTATACTCAGAACGAGTGCTACGCACCCGCTGCAAAGAATTGCGCAATTTCCTGCAATACGAGCCTTTTACACCCAGTTACTCATGTAAAGCTAATACCAACGTGACCATACTGAAAATTATACGTGAAGAAGGTTTTCGCGCCGACGCTATGTCACCTGGCGAAATACTACTATTGCGTACGGCTGGGTTTCAACCGGAAGAAATATTATATGTGGGCAACAATGTAAGTGAAGCGGAAATGCTCTACGCCATAAAAGCTGGTGTAACCGTTAGTATTGACTCTTTAGCCCAACTCGAACAGTACGGTCAGTTAAACCCCGGTGGTAAAGTGGCTATACGTATTAATCCGGGCATGGGTGACGGACACCATAAAAAGACAATTACTGGTGGCGCAGACTCCAAGTTTGGCGTATATTACACCGACGTGAACCAAATAAAAGCCATCATCCGCCGCTACAACTTAAAAATCACCGGGTTAAACCAACATATTGGTTCGAATTACCTTACCGGCAAAGTGTACTTGGCCAGTGTGGAACGCCTGCTTTCCATTGCCGGACAATTTGACGATCTGGACTTCATTGATTTTGGCGGCGGTATGGGTATTCCCTACTGTAATGAGACACCTCGGCTGGATATCGCTCAACTAGGAGCACAGGTGAGTGCTATACTAAAACCGTGGGTTCAGCACTACGGCAAGCAAATTACAGCGTCAATTGAACCTGGCCGTTATTTGGTAGCAGAGAGTGGTATTTTGTTTATCACCGTTCATTCTACTAAACAGAACCCCGGCGTGGCATTTGTCGGTACCGATGGCGGCTTTAATGTTTTAGCCCGTCCCATGATGTATGGTTCATACCATGAAATTCTACACACCAGCCATGTGCATGCCAATGATACTATGGAAGTGACTGTATGCGGCAACATCTGCGAATCAGGTGATCTACTAGGTGAAGGAAGACTACTACCTAAAGTTACCGCCAAGGGTGATATATTAGCTGTTTTGGATGCTGGTGCCTACGGGTTTAGCATGTCGTCAAATTACAATTCTCGGTTGCGACCAGCAGAAGTGCTGTTAACACAGGATGGCGACTTACGGTTAATTCGGGAACGAGATACTTTAGAAGGTTTACTCCGCCAGCAAATATACTAACTTGAACAAGGGGGGTTAACCAGTGACATCAGGTGAAACACCCACCAAACAACGGCGCCACGAGCGTTGGCAAGTTAAGGTGGGCAACTGGGAGTTGCATAATCCCCTGCTTAAGTTACTTATAGGTGGTTTAATCGCCTCATTGGTGGCAGTACCGGTGCTATTACTGCTCAGTGGCATACTAGCACCGGTGGTCGGCTTTATTCTCCTTGTATTACTCGCTGTTTTTATACTAGCGATAGGCTTGGTTTTCGCAATATTGTTTTTGCCGCTCCTTATAATAATCGCACCCATCGCCCTGCTGGTATGGCTGCTTACTCTACCCTTTAAACAGTCGGAACAATAGTTGCCGTCCTTCAGCCACACTTAACGGCACTGGATCAGGTGGCAAACCTGCAAACACCTGACTAACCAAGGGTATGCGTAACCCCGCCGACTGCATGAGCTGGGCATCGCTTAATAAATTGCGTTCACCTTGAGCGTATATACTGCCCGCACGTAAAATCAACACTTGATTGGCCCACTGGGCGGCAAAATCCACATCGTGAGTGGCTAACACCAATGTGATTCCCATATCATGCAACTCTGCTAGAATGCTATACAAACTTTCCACACCCGCCGGATCTAAAAAGGCGGTTGGTTCATCTAAAATGATAATGCTTGGTTCCATAGCTAAAACACCGGCAATAGCCGCCCGCCGCTTTTGTCCCATGCTCAAGTGGTGAGGTGGCCGCTGTGCCAGCGATGTTATGCCCATCTTCTCTAGGGCCTTTGCCACTCGTTCTTCCACCTCACATGTGGGCAAACCCATGGCCCGAGCCCCATAAGCTACATCCTCAGCTACTGTGGCAGCAAAAAGCTGATCATCCGGATCAGCAAAGACAATGCCCACACGCCCGAGGGGAGCGGGTTTGGCAACTGTTACCTCCTGG
>CAYMKM010000055.1:4194-11101 GCA_964390985.1 uncultured Clostridia bacterium
TCAACCACTGTGTAGATGTTAGGTGGATTGGTGGAGCACTTGCATCCAACCGACCCTGTCCCCTAGCCAACATAGCTAGGTATACACGTTGGCTACGCTGCTGGGTCCGGCTAAGCAGTACACCTATAATAGATGCTGCGGCCAACCGTTGCCATTTACCTTTGGGGCGACCTGCTCGTGCTTGACGCGCCAGACGCATGCGTCTGCTTTCATCATTCAATACAGCTCCATAACGAAATATAAAGCCAATAATAGCGATAAACACTGCTGGCAAACGAAAAAAGTGCAACGCTTCTACTAGTTTTGTTGCCGGTATTTTACTATTTAGCCAACTAAGCCCCGCTGCGCTTACCCCTAAACGTAGCAAAACCAATCCAGCGCGGTGTAAACCAACATCGGTAACAGTGAGAATGCCAAAACGAAACAGCTCCGTACCCGGTATTAGAAAAGGTAGCGGTGCTACCAAGATGAACCCGGTAATCATCAACCTGAGCATATTCCAGAGCGTAGATTTTATCACACCATCCATAGCAGCACAAACAAGCAACGTAACTATTACACCCGTTAGAATAGCCGGATGACGCCATATGGAAGTGTAAGCCAGCAGTATTAATAGGCCGCTAAAATAAGCGGCCGGTGTAGAGTTATCACTTAAATATGATGCCTTCACGGTTGTTTGGGTAATGAAGCAGCTTGCTTACCACCGGCAAGCAAACGACCTAGTACTATTAAAAGCGCAAATACTAAAATAGTACCTATTACCCCAGCCAAGGCCGTACTAACTGCTGGTAGTGATATAAGCGTCACTGCATAATCTGGAAAGATGCCCTCCCACCAAGACATAGCGCTATTGGCAAAACCGTGATCTTCTGCTACCCGTTCCAGCCCATCCGGCAGCGAGCTGGCCAGTGGCGCTAATACCACCGCTATCAACAGTGCCACCCATAGCCCCGTATAACGCAGGCGCTTTTTGCTTGCACTCAAATTGATCGCTCCCTTAAACCTGCCCAGCGGCCACTGCGTTGCAGAAACCCAAGAACGCTGGCAGTAATAATTCCTTCTCCTACCCCAATTAGCACATGCCAAATCAACATAGCTGGTAGTAATTTACTCAGCGATGCTGTACCAGAAAACGCTAGTTGTAAAGCAGCCATTATTGCCGCCGCCATTACTGAAATAAAACTGGCCCAAAAAACTGACCAAGCTGGCCAGCGTTGCCCACCCGGCAGATAGCGCAAACATAAATAGGCTACCCAGGGAGCTAATACTGCCATGTTAAAGACGTTTGCTCCAAAGGCCAGCAACCCACCATCTTGAAAAACCAGAGCTTGAATGGCCAACACTGCCGCCAAAACCAATGTTGCATTCCAAGGCCCTACTAAGGCCACTGCCAGTGCACCCCCTAGTAAGTGACCTGACGTACCTAGTGCTACAGGGAAGTTCACCATTTGCGCCGCAAATATAAAGGCACCTATCATGCCTAATACAGGTACTTCTTGGGCTTGCAACTGCCCTCGACTTTTGCGGGCAGATAACTGCAAGGCAACCACGCTAGCAGCCATCATTCCTGCCCAGGTAGGCGCATTCAGAAATCCATCAGGAATATGCAATACAACCACTCCTACCGTATGTAACGGATTGAGTAGCACGTTTATACTTATTCGTGCTACCCTTGGAGTAATACGATCCCCGCAGCCGCTCTCCTGCTGACTGCGGGGATATTAACTAAAATAACACCTTAACGCCTACATTAATACCTTGTGTCAAAGATTTTAGACTAGCAAATTCACTGCTATTATCGCCACCTAATACTAAAGCTCCCCATTGAAATTGCATGTGATCGGTATAACGGTAACTATATTTCGGCGCTAATAACCAACCTTTGTCCTTGACATCGAGTATAGTGGTTAAATCGATGGAATGACCTTCCCCAAATGGAAACATACTTTGGCCAATCACATAAGTATGCCCCTCATTTCCTACCTTTGGTGCGTAGGGATTTAGCATTGAGCCTGCTTGATTGTAATATATCTGCCCAGAGGTGAACAAACCGTTGGTAAAGGTGTAATCAACCCCAGCTACTACTTGCAGGTATGGATCATTAGTAGATAAATTGACTGTAGTACCCGTCTCTAATTCCGCTAGTTTTTGCGGTTTTTTAAATGCCCCTTCCAGCCAAAAAGCGGCATCGCCTATAGTTGTAGCAGTAGCTAAACCTACGCTTTGCTGCCGACGGTATTTGGCTTGCGGCATTGGTGGCGCATCCGCCGAAAGTTGCAACCATGCAGCGGGCAAAT
This sequence comes from uncultured Clostridia bacterium, assembly GCA_964390985.1. Lineage (GTDB taxonomy): Bacteria > Bacillota > Limnochordia > DTU080 > DTU080 > CAYMKM01. The sequence goes on from CAYMKM010000055.1 coordinate 6,492, forward strand.
CTTGCCAGCCATTAAAATAAGTAGCGTAAATGCGACGCCCACCAATAGGTAACTCGCAGCGCACAGCCCACTCCATTTGCTCCGTCCCTTTCGGAACCTGTGCTAAGGATGTGAGTGCCTTGGCCTGGGCTAATTCGCCCGGTACAAATTTCAACACTGTTACTGCTGTTATACTAGCTCCACTTGGTAAGTAATAATCCATTTTCACTGCTGGCACAGGTACACTACCAGGTATCATGTCGGCAATAGACAGGTTTTGTGGATTAACATCGCTGGTAGGATTGATGCCATCAGCAGTACCCCAGTTTACCACCTGGTAACCAGCGCGAATATCGAGCTGAGAAAGGAAATAATCCATGTACACCTTATCAATTTCTATTTTACTTTCCTCTACTGGCTTCCATATTTTTTCTCCGCTCACCGATATATAATAGCTGACCGCGTCACTAAACTCGCCTTCAGCAGCTATTACACCAGTAAGGGCCTTCGCTGCTACTTCTTTTGTTTGCGTTAAGTAATGTATGTTATATCGAAACTCACTGTTAAACTGCGGGTTGCCAGCGCTAACACCCATTGTCAAAGTTAATACGAGGATCATACTGACAAGAGTTAGACGACCAATGCTTTTGTTTTTCATCTAAGGCCTGACCTCCATTTCCTTAACGACGCAGATAACGCAATGTGAATACATCAGCCGATACCGCCGCTTCACTCACCTTAAGTAAGCAGATTTTTGTGGTACTACCTGTGCTAACATTGCTCATGGTAATTTCGTATGGCTGCCATTCGCCCTTGCTATTCTTGCGTAGATCGCTGCTATTGAGCTTCTTAACAAGCTTTTTTGATTTATTGTAGAACTCCACAGATAATGGCACTCTGGATGTTTTATGCACGGCCATGTTAACGTAACTATAAGTGCTTTTAGCGGAGCGAGGTGTTAATTGCAACATATAACAGTCCAGACCTTCTATTTTTTTATCCGCCAACCGTTTTGCTGTATACTCTTTTGAAAAAGAGACATCACCGCTTATCTCCGCAAAGGAAAAGTCAGTACCCATAAAGGCGCCTTCTACCGCACTACCAGCTATCACCCGTTCACGCCCTAAGGCTGGTAAGTATAACCACATTTGGCTCTCCTTACCGCTAGCAGTGATGCTTAAAAATTTAGTCCCTTTTACATCTGCAGGGGTGTTAAAAACCACAAGCTGACTAATAGTACCTTTATCATCGCTCCGGTAAATATCTAGGCTTTGCACCTTCGACTTACCTTGTTTATTGGTGATGGTCAGCTCCACTGTAGCCTGACCGCTTCCTGTGAAGGCACGCGAACCAGTGATGCTGTTTAGGATATCTTGCGCGCTAGGTTCAGCTGCCCATCCTATGGTAGCAGCAATTAAAACAGCAAAGGTAACTACTGATAACACAGCGCTATACCTAATGATTTTCATACTAGCCACTCCTAACAAAAGAATTCTTCTAACCCTTTATCACAGCGCCATTACAGAATAGAGCAAACACATCATCTGCCAAAGCTTTCGGGGTTGTATCGCGATTGCTGATCACCCAATCAAAGGCCACCGCATTAATCATGCCCTCTAAGGATTGGCACATAGTGTTAATATCCATCTTGCATAAGACGCCTTCATCTATACCGCGGGCTAAAATAGCCGCCACCATTTTTTGCAGTGTATCGTATGAGCGCTTGGCTGCCCCTTCCATTTCACTAGCCACCTGCCCGAGCTGACCATAAAGCAGTTTGACAAAATCCTGCTCATTTTGATAAAAGATAAAATGCGCTCGGATAATATCCTTGAGCAAGCTCATGAAATCACGGTGTTCACAAGCCAATTTAGTGATCAATGTATGCATTCTTTTCATCCGGTTCTCAATTAAAGCTGTCAGCAGCTCCTGTTTACTGGCGAAGTACAGGTAAACTGTGCCTTTGGCTATGCTAGCTTGCTCAGCAATGGTCTCTACTTTGGCGTTATAATAACCTTTCTCGGCGAATACCTGTTGGGCAGCGTTAAGAATGGTCTCGCGTTTGTCTAACTTCTCATCTGCATAATCCATAGCGAACACCTCCCTTTTTAGTCATCGCCAGCAGAGTAAATGTGCGCAATTTTGGCCAGTCTTCCACTTCGCCCTAATTTGTGCACCATGGCCAGCAAAGCTGGGAGGACCGTAATGGCGCTAAGCGACGATACCACCATCGTAGCTGTTATAAGGGCACCAAAAACACGCAGCGGCTGAAATGCTGAGAACAACAACATCAAGAATCCGCTAGATACTGATATGGCGTTTAGCAACACAGCGTACCCTGTGGTAGCAGTAGTCACCTGCAACGCCTGAGGTAGCGAGTGACACCGCTCTAGCTCTTCCCGACAACGAGTGTACATGTGAATACTATAATCCACCCCCATACCCACTGCCACCCCAGTGACTAGGGCAGTGACCACATTAACAGAAATGCCAGCCCAGGCCATTACACCAAAATTGGTGATCACTGTGATGATAATAGGTATTAAGCATAGTAAGCTACCCAGTGGAGATCCCACAATAGGCCATACCAATAAAAAGACGGCGATCAACGAAAATGCTAGACTCTGAATCTGGCCTTCTGTGATAAGATCCGACATAGCCTGCGCCAAAAAGGGTAGCCCGGTGACGTCTACATCATCTACTCCTGGCACTTGGCCTAATTCCGCCGCAATATCCTCAACTTGAGCTAGAATTTGTTTTCGCTCTTGGGAAGTGCAATCGGCCATTAGCGCTTCTATTTTTGCTTGCTCGTTATCGAAAGTTATTAGCTGCTCCAGCTCTTGATCGCCAGAAAGAGAGAGTAAAAGAAGATACTGTGCCACAGCAGCAGAAGAATCCGGAATGCGTTCATAAGCGGGATCATCGGCATGTAAAACACGGGAGACCTGTGTTATTACATCCACCACTGATATTGGTTTAGCTAGGTTGGGAACCTCCTGCAGACGTTCTTGTGCTCGTTGCATACCTTGCAATACTGTAGGATCAGTGATATCTCCTTTCACCACTAGCTGCACTGATTCTACGCCGCCAAAGTGTTCTTGCACTAAATGGAACGCTTGGCGGGCCGGACTACGCCGATCAAAAAAGTTGACAAAGTTGGTATCGGTAACCAAACGTGGCAGGCCCAATAACGCCGCAATTACCATGGCCGCAGCCAGCACTACTACCACGCCTTGGCGTTGCCACACCAGTTTCCCCAGTTTGGCCAATACGGCTGATTCACCACGCTGGCCACTTGATTGCCAGTTACCAGGGTGCCGTTTATCTAAAATGGTAAGTATGGCCGGTATGACCAACAATGAGACTAGAATAGCCACCATAACGCCAAACGCTGTAAATATACCGAATTCACGAATGCGAACTATACTGCCAAATGCGTTGGAGAGAAAGCCTGCTGCCGTAGTTGCCCCGGCCATAAAAATGGCTGGCCCCACCGCGGCCATGGTTTGTTGCACCAAAGGACCGTTATGAGCATTCTTAATACGTTCACCCCGATACCGGTGTAAAAAATGAATGCCATATGCACTGCCTACACTAGTGAACACCGCTGGTAATATTGCACTCATTTGCGTGAGTGGCACCCTTAGCCAACCCATTAAACCTAAAGTCCATACTGTACTCACCAGCACGGTTAGTAGCGGTAGCAAAACACCCTGCCAATTGCGGAAACTGGCATATAAAATAAGTAAAATCAACAAAACCACTAGCGGAGATAACCGAAGCAAATCGTCACGCAGAGCTTTGTTCATCACTTCGGCTAACACAGGTTGACCCGTTAGGAAAGCTTTGAACTCACCATTTGTGGACTCTACTACACGGCGAATGTCGCGAATTACTACATCGTTAGTCGCTTCCTCTTCCACACTGGCCAATATAAGTGCAAAGCGACCATCCTCAGAGACCAACCGACCAGCTATGTGCTTATTTTCATCAACCTTACGACGAAATGCTGCTACTTCCTCTTCATTTGTGGGTAGGTCGGTTAACATGGGGTTTATTTCAATCCCTAGCTCACTACCGCGTACATCCTGGCTATTTACCAGGCTACATACTCTTTCTACACCTTCTACTTCAGCTAGGCTTTGCGTCAATTCATTAAGGGCTTGTATCCCAGAAACAGAAAACACCTGCTCTGCTTCGAGGGCTATCATCACAAAGCGGGTGCTACCAAACGCCTCTGTTGTCTCGTTAAATAACATCACCCGCGGATCATCTTCGGAGAAGAAATTGGTAAGATCTGTGGTGATGGTAATTTGAGTAGCTTCATAGGCGAATACCACGGTGAGCGCAGCCACCACACCAATAATCCACCATGGATGTGAATGAACCAAGCGTCTCGCAAACTGCTGCATAAATAAAAGCCCTCCTTGTTAGGGTGCCGTACGAGTGTGTGCGACTGACCGGTCAGTCAGTTCACATAAACTATAATGGTTCCCCTCTTTTTCGTCAAGTACTTACCCATTTGGTTTATGCAACAGTAGGTACCATCAGTCATAATGATACCAAATAATATTGCTGCCTAGACACATCGAAGAAGCGCCCATTTCTCTCAGACGCACCTCCACACGAAT
>CAYMKM010000056.1:0-11095 GCA_964390985.1 uncultured Clostridia bacterium
TAATAATATTACTCCGTATTCTACTGGAGATTGGGGTAATTACATTAAGGCCGGCGTGCAGGGTATAGTGAATATGGCGCGTGAATCGGCGAAGAATGATAAGTTTCATGGCTTTGCCGCGCTGATAGAAAGCGATTTGCCACCGGCTGCAGGTCTATCCTCATCATCTGCTATGGTAGTGGCTAGTGCGCTGGCAGGCCTCGCGGTTAATAATCTAACAATTAGCCGCCAGGAGCTCGCTGACCGCTTAGCGATAGCAGAAAAATATGTAGGAACCATGGGTGGTGGCATGGATCACGCTGCTATTTTGCTTTCAGCAGTTGGTTCAGCTTTGCTAATAGAGTTCTTCCCTTTGCGGGCAGCCACCGTACCCTTACCTAGAGGTTACAGCATTGTAGTGTGCAACAGCATGGTAATAGCCCCCAAAACAGAAGCAGCTCGGCGTAGCTATAACCGCTTACCCATTGAATGTAGGTTAGCAGCGATGATTTTGCGCAAAGAAGCAACTGCGTTATATCAAGAGGCTGCCAGTGCTCGCCGTTTAGCTGATTTGCTAGCATTTGTCCCGGCTGGTCAATTATACAATTTAATAAACCAGACCCTGGTGGGGAAGGAATGGAGTAAAGAGTCTGTAGCCATTGCACTCGGGGTAAGCCTCAGTGAGCTGGAGCAGGAGTATCTATTAATGGGTGATGGGCAACTCTTTCCGCAACCAGCGGATGGCTTCTTACTTGCTGAACGCATGATGCATGTTATAGCTGAGGGCGAGCGTGTGCGGGCTTCGGTGCAAGCGCTAGAAAAAGGCGATGCTTCTCAGTTCGGCCAATTAATGAACGCCTCGCACGCATCTTGTCGCGATTTGCTGCACATTAGCTGCCCGGAACTGGATAAATTGGTAGATATAGCTCGTGGCGCTGGTGCGGTAGGAGCTCGTCTCACTGGCGCGGGCTTTGGTGGCTGCGTTGTGGCCTTGGTGCCTAGCGATCAACTGAGTCAATTCCGCACTATTATTATTGAGCGTTATTACAATGAATACCTAAAGCAAAACCGTCCGCAATTATACCAGGCCGCGCAAGCGCTGGGTTACGATAATATTGTATTAGCCAGTACTCCACAAAGCGGGGCCGCAGTTTCACCATTACCGGGTGGGTTAGCGGTATTAAGTGGGACTTGATTAGTTACGCGAGTGGAGCGTTTTGGCTGTATGGCGATTCTGGTTTGTAGCACACCCTATGTTTGGGGCTAAGGCATCCAGATGGAGGGGAGCGTCGTGGTCGTCACTGTGGGCCGCATTCGTTCAGAGTACGACCGTACGGAAGATCGCCTGTACAGCCTGCGTTGTGCTTATGGGTACAATGCGACGCAGAATAAAGTGGTCCGCAAGCTCGAAGATCGAGCCCGCCGGCTGAACAGAATCTTAAGGTACATGGAGGGTGTTTGGGGGCTCCATTAAAGGAGCCCTCGGAATTATGACCTTAGCTACTTACATCACATTAACTCGTTTGGTTATAACGCCCTTTATCTGGGTGTTTTACAACATGGGGCATGCACAAACAGCCACTATATTGTTTATTGCCGCAGCTATTACTGATGCTATTGATGGTTACGTAGCCAGGAAATATGCTCAAGTTAGCAATGCTGGTAAGCTGCTAGACCCCATTGCTGATAAGGTGCTTATTCTCAGTGTGCTATGGTTGCTAATTAATTCTGGTTTCGTACCATACTGGCTGGCTTTGCTGCTAATTACCAAGGAAATAATGCTGGTAATTGGCGGGGCAATATTATTGAGTAGACAACACGTAGTAAAAGCGCGTATTTGGGGGAAGGCAGGCAGTTTTTTTCTGTTTATTGCTTTGAGCGCAGGGTTAGCTGGGTTGATTATACTACGTCCACTCCTTTTTGTTGGTGCAACTCTTTCGTTGATTGCTGGCATAGATTATTTACTACTAGCTTTGCGTCTATCGCAAGGTAGCAATGCGTAATTTATCTGCTAGCGGGGCACACCAAAGAGGCTGGAAGGGAGTGCACTGCTGTTGCACTTATTTACGACATTAATTCTACTGTCTGTCTTACCAGGATTATTTTGGGTTTGGTATTTTGCTCGTCAGGATCGTGAGCAAGAACCACTTTTTATGCTTTTACGCACGTTTATAGTCGGTGCTTTAGCGGTGGTGCCGACTATATTTCTTGAGATGCCGTTGCGCCATTATTTGCTCTCCGAACATCGCCTGTTAGTGTTAATAGGGCTTTTAGCGGTAGGCCTGATAGAAGAGGGGGTAAAGTTGCTAGCCGCATACAAAGCAGCCTTTACATCGCCTCATTTCAATGAAGCTTCCGATGGCATTATATACGCCATAACCGCTGCGTTAGGTTTTGCTGCTGCAGAAAATATATTTTACACCATTAATTTTGGGGCACAGGTAGCAGTGATACGTAGCGTTGTTACCTCTTTAGCTCACGCTTCTTTCTCAGGGATATTTGGCGTTGCTGCTGGGCGGGTGCGCATGGGACAGGGTACTCGAGCTAGCATTTTTAAGGCCTTCATTGCCGCCGCTTTGTTACACAGCTTTTACGATTTCATAGTAATAGCCCATGTATTACCCCCGATGTTTGCGCTGGTACTCATCTACATAGTATACCGTTATGTTACTGTTCAACTAAGACAGGCTAAAGCTTGAGCGGGGTCCACCACTTGTGATAACCTGGATATGTAGTTTGCTTTCGTGGAGGGAAGCACATGGCCGGACATTCCAAGTGGTCTAATATAAAACGCAAAAAAGAGAAAGAAGATGCAGGTAGAGGCCGGATATTTACTAAAATAGCTCGGCAAATAACTATAGCTGCACGTGAAGGTGGCGGTGGCGATCCAACCAGCAATTTCCGTCTGCGGTTAGCAATTGATGCAGCTAGGGCAGTTAACATGCCTAATGAAAACATACAGCGCGCTATAAAACGCGGTACAGGTGAGCTGGAAAGCGTCAATTATGAAGAAATAGTTTATGAAGGCTACGGCCCTGCGGGTGTGGCCATTTTAATGGATATCGCCACTGATAATCGCAATCGCACTGCTGGTGAAATTCGCTTTATTATGTCCAAATATGGCGGTAATTTGGGAGAATCGGGCTGTGTAGCCTGGATGTTTGAGAAAAAAGGCGTACTGCTCGTAACTGGTGAATCACTACCTAGTGAAGACGATGTGCTACTTATGGCTTTAGAAGCTGGCGCTGAAGATGTAGTGACCACGCATGAGGGCTATGAAATAATATGTGCACCGGAAGATTTTCCGCAAGTGAATGAGCAGTTACAAAACATTCTTCCATTGCAACAAGCTGAACTAACTATGCGCCCTAAAAATAACACAGTACTTGGGTACGATGACGCGCAACGAGTCATTGCTCTTATTGAGATGCTAGAAGATAACGATGATGTTCAAGCTGTCTACACAAACATGGAACTTACCGCAGAGACAATTGCTGCTCTACAAGCTTGATTAGTACATTATCAGTACATTAAAGGAAAGCCCACCAGCCTGCCGAAGCAACAAAGCGAATTACTGTTCTGGGCAGGAGGCAATTTTGTGCGGATTTTGGGAATTGACCCCGGACTAGCTATTACTGGTTGGGGTGTAATTGATAGTTCCAATCGTGGTTTAACTGTGGTTGGTTACGGTAGCATTACTACTAAACCAGCTTTATCGCAACCGGAGCGTTTATTCCAGTTAGTACGCGAACTGGATATTCTCCTTGATGAATATAAGCCCGAAGTCGCCGCCATTGAGCAGCTCTTTTTTAATCGTAATGTCACTTCCGCTTTCGCTGTAGGCCAAGCTAGAGGTGCAATGTTAGTCAGCTTGGCCCAGCGAAAGATGCCTATCAACGAATACACCCCACTGCAGGTGAAACTATCCATCACCGGTAACGGGCGAGCTCCAAAAACTCAGGTTGGTTTTATGGTGCGTGCTTTATTAGGTCTTACACAGGTACCAAAGCCTGATGATACAGCAGATGCCTTGGCTATAGCAATATGCCACGCTGCTCATGCTGGCAACAGATTGCAACGGGCAGTGGAGGTGCAGTCATGATTGCTTTTATACGCGGTGTATTGCAGGCTAGTGAACCGGATCAAGCCGTAATTGATGTTAACGGTGTAGGCTATCGTGTGTTTGCATCGCCAACTACATTGCGTGCATTACCACAGTTGGGTAGAGAAGTGTGCTTGCATACTGTTATGCATGTGCGGGAAGACGCTATTCTCCTATATGGTTTCGCCAATAATGAGGAGAAAGAGGTATTCTGTAAGCTGATAAATGTAACTGGTGTGGGTCCGCGTTTAGCCCTAGCTACGCTTGGTGTTTTAACGCCAGCAAATTTGGCGCGGGCTGTGGCTGCACGCGATGTGAAAGCCCTCACCCAAGTGCCTGGAATCGGAAAGAAAACTGCAGAAAGACTACTCTTGGAGTTGCGCGACAAGTTACCGTCTTATGAGAGTGAAGGGTTAGAGACCGGAAGTGTACATTTACCTACAAACGGCCCAGCGGCCGATGCCATAGCTGGGCTAGTTACGCTGGGATATTCTCAAGCTGTTGCCACCACAGCGGTGGAGGCTATATTGGCCGCTAATGAAGGCGAACCCCACGATGCAGGGCAGTTGCTACGCGCTGCTTTACGTCGTATTAACGGTTGAGCGGTTGGGAGCGTGTGTGATGGAAAACGATCGCCTAATAGATCCCGATAAACTGAGCAATGATGGAGAATTCGATATTACTTTGCGCCCACGCAGCTTTCAAGAATTTATTGGTCAGGCGCAAGTCAAAGAGCATCTGCAAATATTTGTGCAAGCAGCCAAGGTTAGAGCTGAAGCGTTAGATCACGTATTATTGTACGGGCCACCTGGGTTAGGCAAGACCTGCTTAGCTAACATATTAGCTAACGAAATGGGCGTAGATATCCGCACAACATCGGGGCCAGCCGTGGAGCGGCAAGGCGATTTAGTGGCGCTTCTTACAAATATCGCTCCCGGCGATATTCTTTTCATCGATGAAATTCACCGTTTGAACCGAGCGGTAGAAGAAGTGTTATATCCGGCGATGGAAGATTTTGCCGTCGATATAATTTTAGGTAAAGGGCCCGGGGCGCGCAGCTTGCGGTTAGAGTTACCCCGCTTTACTTTGGTAGGGGCTACTACCAGGGCGGGAATGCTCACTTCGCCCTTGCGCGATCGCTTTGGTGTAGTAGAGCGTTTGGAATACTATAAGCCGGAGGAGTTATTTTTTGTAGTAGAGAGGGCAGCCCGGGTACTTAAAGTACCTATTGATCCAGATGGGGTAAGAGCTATCGCAGCTCGTTCGCGAGGAACTCCACGGGTAGCCAACCGATTGCTGCGCCGGGTAGCCGATTATGCTTTAGTTAGAGCAGATGGTATTATTACACGCCGAGTAGCAGATGAAGCGCTTGGTTTATTTGAGATAGACGAAAAAGGTCTCGACAAGCTTGATAGGCGCATCCTTATGACAATTGCGGGAATGTTTTCTGGTGGTCCAGTTGGTGTAGAGACTATTGCTGCAGCTACCGCTGAGGAGCCAGGAACTATTGAAGACGTATATGAACCCTACCTTATGCAGTTAGGTCTATTGCAACGCACTCCTCGGGGACGTGTAGTTACTGAGTTGGGGTATCGGTATCTCGGGTTACCGCCTAACGATGAATTGTTGCAAAAAGGTTTGTTTTAACATGGCATATTTGCGAGATGAAGGGTTGGTTTTGCGCACCCGCAACCTGGGTGAAGCGGATAAAGTTGTCACGTTACTAACCCGGCGGCGCGGCAAAATACAAGCAGCTGCTCGGGGAGCTCGTCGCGCCCGTAGTAGTTTACTTCCCGTATCCCAGCTTTTCGCATATGGGCAGTATCTTGTATTCATTAACCGTTCATTGCACAACCTGAGTCAAGGACAACTAGTTCACCCGTTTCGTCGTTTGCGTGAGGATTTAAATACCATGGCATATGCGACGTACGTTGCGGAGCTGGCTGATGTTAGCTTACCGGAAGAAGAACCTTATGATGATGCTTTTGCAACTACGCTGGCTGCGTTTGAGTTATTAGAGAAAGGAAAGCACCGCCACCAACTGATCTTGTATTGGTATCAGCTCAAGATGCTAGTTATTTTGGGATATCAACCGGAAATGACGGTATGCATAAGCTGTCGGCAGCCGCTGCCAACTAACTCTGTTAGAACAGGGCCGACGCTCTACTTCGATGTAAGTGAAGGTGGTTGTTTATGTCCGTCATGTGCTAGTCACTATGCTACAGCACGACCACTGGGATTGGCAGTATATAAATCGATGCATTACCTTTTAAGCACCTCCGCTTGGCAGCTGGCCGATTTAAGGATGAATTCAACTGACGAAGCGTGTATTGAAGACCTACTGACGAGTTATATTGAACATCGTCTGGAGCGACATATATATTCTGGTGATTTTTTACGGTCATTGCGGAATATGCAGGAGTAAGCGAATTAAAGGGGTGACTCGAATGGATGCGATGGAAAAGCTAGAGAAAGTAGAGCAAATTCGCAAGCGGGTCAATGTTGGTTACGCTGAAGCAGTTGCGCTATTAGATGCCGCTGGCGGCGACGTGTTGCAAGCTCTTATTCTGCATGAAAATCAGAGCAATATTCCCTTCTTCAGTTCACAATGGCAAGAGTGGGAGGGCCGTGGCAATGAGGTGCTAGATAAAATCAAAACCCTTATTAAACAAGGGAATGTTACACGCCTCATCATTCGTAAAGATGGCCGTTCTGTGGCGGAACTACCGGTGACTGCTGGAGTAATTGGTGCCATATTAGCACCGACACTCACTTTTCTCGGCGGGGTGGCGTGTTTATTTGGACACTGTTCCATTGAAGTAGAACGAAGGGGAGAACCTAGTGCTCGGTTTGAAATGGAGGGCACTCCTGATGGCCAAATGTAGCAAACGTGTTAAATGTATGTAGATCAGAAGGAGATACCAAGATAATGCAGAACCAATGCGGGGTATTAGGTGCCCACGCGGGCCACATATCATCCCTCAGCGGATACGGTCGCTGCGGCCAGCAAATGTCTAGACCTGCTGCGTTAGCTTCGGTCTTTTTTGCGGCAAGCGATAAAAAGGAGGATGCAGCAGAATGGTAGCACGTAAAATGGTCTATTTCTTCGGCAATGTAAATGCTGAAGGAAAGGCTGAAATGAAAAATTTGCTGGGTGGCAAGGGTGCCAACCTCGCGGAAATGTCCAAGTTGGGTATTCCTGTTCCAGCCGGGTTTACCATTACTACTGAAGTATGTACCGAGTTCTACACAAATAACAGCCAGTGGCCAGAGGGTCTGGAAGCGCAAGTCCAAGAGGGCCTGGCAAAAGTGGAAGATGTTATGGGAGCCAAGTTTAACGATGCTGATAATCCGTTATTGTTATCAGTTCGTTCGGGGGCTCGTGTATCAATGCCAGGCATGATGGATACCGTGCTTAACTTAGGTTTGAACGATCGCACTGCGGCTGGGTTGATTAAGAAGACAAATAACCCCCGTTTTGTGTACGATAGCTATCGCCGTTTCATTCAAATGTACAGCAACGTAGTGTTGGGCCTTGAGCATGAGGATTTTGAAGTTCTCATCAGTCAGCTTAAGAAGAAAAAAGGTGTTAAGCTCGATACCGAACTTGAGGCCGATGATTGGAAGGGTTTGGTAGCTGAATATAAGGCAATGGTTCATAAGAAGCTGGGCCGTCCATTCCCCGAAGATCCTACCGAGCAGCTACGTGGCGCCATTAATGCTGTATTTGAGTCGTGGAACAATCCGCGGGCCATTCGCTACCGCAAAATAAACGATATCCCCGGTGAATGGGGCACCGCCGTTAATGTACAGGCCATGGTATACGGTAACTTGGGTGATACATCGGGTACTGGTGTGGCTTTCACCCGTAACCCCAGTACTGGCGAGAATGTATTTTACGGCGAATATTTAATGAATGCCCAGGGTGAGGACGTTGTAGCGGGTATTCGCACCCCACAACCAATTGCCACTTTGGCAGAACAGATGCCAGCTATCTACAAGCAGTTGGTAGATATATATAAAAAGCTGGAAGATCATTATCGGGAAATGCAAGATATTGAGTTCACCATTCAAGAAGGCAAGCTATATATGCTGCAGACTCGTAGCGGTAAGCGTACGGCGCAAGCTGCGGTTCGCATCGCCGTTGAAATGATGGACGAAGGTTTAATTGATAAGAAAACAGCGGTAAATCGCGTTGCACCAGCTCAGCTCGATCAGCTTTTGCACCCCATGATTGATCCGAATGAAAAGGTAAAAGCTATTGCCAAAGGGTTACCGGCATCGCCGGGAGCTGCTGTGGGGCGGGTAGTATTCACAGCTGAGGAAGCTGAAATTTGGGCAGAGCGCGGTGAGAAGGTAATACTAGTACGTGCTGAAACATCGCCCGAAGATATTGGCGGAATGGATGTAGCTGAGGGAATTCTCACTTCGCGCGGTGGCATGACGTCGCACGCAGCTGTTGTCGCCCGTGGTATGGGTAAATGCTGCGTAGCCGGATGTTCCGAAGTGCGTGTGAATGAAGCGGAAAAGTATGCCACAATGAGTGGTACAAAGGTGAGCGAAGGCGATTGGATTAGCCTTAATGGCTCTACCGGCGAGGTTATTTTAGGTCAGGTGAAACTGGTAGAGGCCGATGTGGCTGGCGATTTCGGTAAATTAATGGAGTGGGCAGAGGAATTCCGTACCATGGGTGTTCGCACCAATGCTGACACTCCACACGATGCTGAGGTGGCACGCAAATTTGGTGCCGAAGGTATTGGCTTGTGCCGTACAGAGCACATGTTCTTTGCCGAAGGCCGCATTTCTGCTGTGCGCGAGATGATTCTCTCTGCTGACCTGGATGGACGTAAAAAAGCACTGGCTAAATTACTGCCTATGCAGCGCCAGGATTTCTATGAAATCTTTAAAGCCATGCACGATCTTCCGGTCACCATTCGTTTACTCGATCCTCCTTTGCATGAGTTTGTACCGCACGACGAAGCTACTATTATTGAGCTCAGCAAAGAGATGGACGTACCTGTTGATGTTTTAAAAGGGAAAATTGAGAGCCTACACGAGTTCAACCCCATGCTTGGCCATCGCGGTTGCCGTTTAGGGATCACATTCCCAGAAATATACGAAATGCAGGCTACGGCTATATTCCAGGCTGCTTGCCAATTGACCAAGGAAGGCGTTAAAGTGATACCAGAAATCATGATTCCGCTGGTCGGAATCGTGGGCGAATTTACGGCCATGAAGGATGTAGTGAATGCAGCTGGCGAAAAAGTGATGAATGAAACTGGTGTTAAGCTCACATATTCAGTGGGCACCATGATAGAAGTACCGCGGGCGACGTTAATTGCTGATGAAATTGCCCGCGAGGCTGAATTCTTCTCATTTGGTACTAACGACCTTACACAAATGACATTTGGCTTCAGCCGCGATGATGTAGGTACATTTGTACCAAGCTATATTGATCAGGGGATTCTAGAGAAAGATCCGTTCCAATCTCTCGATCAGGTTGGTGTAGGTCAACTGGTACAAATTGGTGTGGAAAGAGGACGTAGCAGCCGTCCGGATCTAAAGGTGGGTATTTGTGGAGAGCATGGTGGCGACCCAGCTTCTGTGGAGTTTTTCCATGACACTGGGTTTAACTATGTCAGTTGCTCACCTTTCCGGGTACCTATTGCTCGGTTAGCAGCAGCTCAGGCTAATTTGAAAAACCCACGCCAATAGTTGGTTAAGCAGTTTTTCTGCGCCTCGGAGAGTCCACGCCCTGGCGAGCGTGGACTCTTTTTCCGGTTATTAAAGGCCCCAGCTATGGGCAGGGATTACTAGTTGGATGCCGAAAATAATGTGTGCAAAAAAAGAAACCGGGAGGAGGTGCTATGAGCGTTAATCAAAACGATCTGAAGGATAAAATTCGCTCTAGCGTGAGCATTGTAGAAGTAATAAGCCAGTATGTGCAATTAAGGAAGAGCGGAAGGAGTTATAAGGGTTTATGCCCTTTTCATCAAGAAGATACTCCTTCGTTTAATGTTAACCCGCAGGAAGGTTTGTATCATTGCTTTGGATGCAAGGCCGGTGGCGATATATTTACTTTTGTCATGCAAATGGAAGGACTTACGTTTTCGGAAGCGTTGGAACAACTCGCACATAGAGCTGGTGTAACACTGCCAGACGAACAAGGCAGGCCAATAGCTAATGAGCGAACTCTTTTATATGAGGTTAACAAGTTGGCAGCCCAGTTTTATACCCGTTGTCTTCTGAGTAATAAGGGCCAGATGGGGCAGGCTTATTTGCGGAAGCGAGGTATAGAATCGAATACGGTTCGAATGTATAACATAGGTTACGCCCCTGCGAGTTGGGATTTTTTGACAAAAGAGATGGTATCTACAGGGAAAGCAGAGCCTGCAGTGAAAGCTGGGCTTATAGTGGAGAAAAGCCCAGGTAGTTATTATGATCTGTTGCGCGAGCGAATTATATTCCCAATTACCGACGTTGCTGGGCGTGTGCTAGCTTTTGGTGGGCGGAGTTTTGGCGATGTGCAACCAAAATACCTTAACTCGCCGGAATCACAGTTGTTTTCGAAGCGTCGGCAGCTTTATGGTTTAAGCCAGGCTCGTAAACATATTCAACAAACCAAGCGGGTAATTTTGGTTGAAGGTTTTTTTGATTGCCTCACTTTGTATCAAAACGGCATAAAGAACGTGTTGGCTACTTGCGGTACTGCGCTTACAACTGAGCATATGCAGCAAATCCGCAATATGGCCCGGGAATTGTATATTTGCTTTGATGCCGATACAGCTGGGCGTTCCGGCGTAAGTCGGAGTATGAGTTTAGCGGATAACTCCGGTCTTATGATGCGTGTGGTGATGCTACCTAGCGGTGAAGATCCCGATAGTTTTGTGCGTCGGGAAGGTGGGGCGAGTTTTTTAGGGTTGCTGGAAAAAGCATTGCCTTATCGCGATTTTATGTTAGAGGATGCAATGCGTTCGTTCGATTTGCGTAATGTACAAGGGCGGATGGCGGCTG
>CAYMKM010000057.1:0-11064 GCA_964390985.1 uncultured Clostridia bacterium
TATAGATGGCGTTGTTTTTTTCTGTTCCAAGGTAGAAAGGAGTTGAAAAGCCTCGTCGGATGTAATTTTACCTTCCTCTAGCATCTTCAATATTTGAATGCGTTCTTCTTTCATTAACATCACACCCTTTGTAAGTTAATCGATCCATTTACGCTGCTCAATTCCAATGTGAGCTGCACATCACCGCTGCCACTCGCACCTGCCACATGGCGATTACCCATTGAGTTTTGCTCATGTGAGATACGCCAATTACCAATTGGGCGAATTTGCCCCCACTTTGTTTTTGCATGAAATTCAACGCCTGCATCGGTAAAATTAGCCCCTAAATCTACAGATATACTGCCATTACAAGTACTCACCTGATATACTTTTGTTTCCTCGCTTTTGCCAGCAACCGGGGCCACTCGTATCGAACCATTGGTAGTACCTAAACGCAAATTATTAACAGCGCTTTTCTCCACTGCTATTGAACCGTTCGTGGTACTTGCAGCCAAAGTTTTAGACATTATTTCCAAACTGCGAATATTGCCATTGGTTGTTTGCCAATAAGCTTCTTCTAACTGCAACTCGTTAGCGCGAATAGCACCGTTGGCGGTTTGCAAACGCAAATTGTATACTAAATTGGCTGGCAAATAAGCGTGCAAACTAATGGAACGCACCTGTGGAGTTTCTTTTGCTATTACTTCCATCCGACCAGAACTAACTGATACCGCCACTGCATCGGCTAGAATTTGTTCAACCTCATCTTCATTAGCAGCCACCACTTTCCGCCTGGCCACTATTTTGTAACCATCATTCTCCCAGGGCTCCACTGTCAAACTACCATTGCGTGTGGTCAAGGTGACATCCAGCGGTGTTTCGCCTTTTAGCAACTCGCCTGTGAACTCCTTTGTTACTTCTTGCCGCGCACCAGCAAAAATACTGCTGATACCCCACGAGTCCAAAAGATCACCTAGCTTGCTGGCGTGTTCACCAATCTCTTTTCCCACGCGACTTACCAACTTACTAACATCGTCACCTGAGTGTGCTCTCTCCTTAGCATCGGATTTGCCCACAGCATCCAGCAAAGCCATCGCTTCTTCTACGGTTAACTTATGCTCTTCTAACATGCGAAGTATCAATAACTGCTCCTCACTCACCACTAGCCCTCCTTTTTTGGCTCAGATGCTCAACCTTTTAAGCTTTTTAACACCTCTTGCACCGACATCTCGCCTTTATCCAAAGCTTCTAACACTGTCCGCCGTTTTTCTTGATCAGCTTGTTCTTCCCGATCCACTGTATAACCAAGTGCCTCTATAATTGAGTCCAACCGACTACGCACCGTAGGATACGATATTCCCAATATGCGCTCCATCTCCCGGATGTTCCCCCGGTTTACCAAGAACACTTCAAGAAAATGCTGTTGCTCAGGTGATAACCGACAAAATTTACAGATTGTGAACTGTCCCTCTAATGCGCTATCACAAGCTGCGCAGGCTAAACGAGTTATATGCATCTGTTCACCGCAGACCGGGCAAGCTCCCGGCGCTGGATGTTTCATCAATATCTACCTCCTAACGGGATGAGAAATAGCCCCTGCTATTTACATTATGTATAGCCAGGGGCGCATTGTCAATACGCTATATTAATATTGTTAAGGTCGTACCTAAACATCCTTAATTATTGGAGATGCTTTGTTGCTTGCTGCTTTGGCACCACCTAGTTGCTCAAACACCCGTTTGGCCACCTCTTCCGGTAGGCCGGGCACCTCTTGCAATTGGGCTAATGTAGCCTGTTTTACGCCACGCACTGAACCAAAGTGTTTTATTAATGCCCGTTTCCGCTTGGGGCCAACTCCCTCAATAGAATCCAAGGCAGAGGCCACAGTCTTGCGATCGCGCAACTGCCGGTGATATGTAATAGCAAACCGATGCGCTTCATCGCGAATACGTTGCAGCAAATGTAACCCGGCGGCGTTATGCGCTAGCCGCAGGGGAGTATCCTGGTTGGCCAGGATTATCTCTTCTTCTTTCTCTGTTAAACCAATGATTGGCAGGTGCCCTAACCCCAGCTCAACTAAGGCCAAGCGAGCTGCTGACAATTGCCCTTTACCGCCATCTATTAACACCAAATCGGGCAGACGGGCGAAATGGGCCTTGGCGCTAGCTGCTTCTTGTTCATCAGGAGGCAAGGCGGCCAACTGCTCTTGTTCGTGCAACGCACGGGTAAAGCGCCGCCGTACCGCCTCGTTTATAGCGGCAAAATCATCCTGCCCTTCAAAATCCCTAATGCGGAATCGGCGGTAAGCATCTGTGTCAGGCTCGCCATCTACTAAAACCACCTGAGAAGCGACCACTTCTCCCCCTTGAAAATTGGAGACATCAAAAGCTTCAATTATATGCGGAATTCCCGGCAGACCTAGCACTTCTTGTAACTGTGCGAGACCTGCTTCGTTATGCTGCTGGCGTATATTCTCTCTATCTACCTTCTCAGCCAGCATTAAGCGAGCATTCTCTGCCACCATGGCGACCAATTGACGCTTTTCGCCTCGTTTTGGCACCAATAGCCGCACGCGACTACCACGCTTGCTTTGCAGCCACTGGGCAATAACTTCGGCCAATTCCAGCTCCGTGGGCAGCAATATGGCCTGCGGTATCATTCTGGCTTGCGCATAATATTGCTCTACAAAGGCGGTGATAATTCCTTGTTCATCATCCTCCTCGCTTATATCCAAAAAGAAGCGTTCGCTGCCGACTACCTTGCCGCTACGTACAAAGAAAACCTGTACACAAGCGAGCGGCCCGGCCATAGCCAGCCCTAGCACATCCTGATCATAATGATCGCCACTCACTATTTTCTGCCGTTCAATCACTTTCTCTAACGCTTGCACTTGATCGCGCAAAGCCGCAGCTCGCTCAAACTCCAGCCGCTCGGCCGCTTCCTGCATTTGCCGCCGCCAAACTGGCAGAATATCGTCATGCCGACCCTGTAGAAATAGAATAACCTGCGATATTATCTCGTCGTACTCTGCTTCCGTTTGCAAATTAGCACATGGTGCCGCACAACGGCCAATGTGGTAGAGCAAACATGGGCGATGCTGCCGCGATTTGCTCAAATCCAGCTTGCAAGTGCGCAAAGAGAACAGTTTGCGCAAAACGTTGAGTGTCTCCCGCACTGCCCGTGCGTCTGTATAAGGGCCAAATACACGATCGTCAGTAGTTGGTCGACGCACCACAATAACACGCGGGAATGGCTCAGCGCTCACTTTTAGGTATGGGTAGCTTTTATCATCTTTGAGACGGATGTTATACCAGGGTTCTTTCTCTTTAATAAGGTTGCACTCTAAAATTAGAGCTTCTACTTCTGAATCGGTCACAATATAATCGAAATCGGCAATGTGGCTCACCATAGCCCGCACTTTTGGCCCGGCATCCTGGCTTTCTTGGAAATAGGAACGCACCCGGTTACGCAACGAAACCGCCTTGCCAACATAAATAACTTCACCTTTATCGTTCTTCATCAGGTAGACGCCCGGTCGCGCTGGCAAGCCTTTTAACTTACGCTGTATTACATCTGCCTCTGCGGCTGGTGCCATACCCGCTTCGCTCATTTAACGCCCACCTCCAGGCACTGGCGTTGCAACAGCGGCTTCAGAAACTGCCCGGTGTATGAATACGGAGAAGCCGCCACTTCCTCAGGCGTACCAGTGGCTACTACCTGGCCACCAGCATCTCCACCCTCTGGGCCTAGATCAATAATATAATCGGCAGTTTTAATAACGTCCAAATTGTGCTCTATTACCACTACCGTATCACCCGCCTCCACCAAGCGGTGTAACACATCCAATAACTTCTCCACATCGGCCATGTGCAACCCAGTGGTAGGCTCATCTAAAATGTAAAGTGTACGGCCGTTGGAGCGGCGCGCTAGTTCTGTGGCTAGCTTCACCCGTTGCGCTTCGCCACCTGATAATGTGGTGGCTGGCTGACCTAAATCAATATAACCTAACCCCACATCGTTAAGGGTTTGCAACTTACGATGTATGCGCGGGATGTGTTGGAACAATTGGCATGCTTCCTCCACTGTCATGCCCAATATATCGGCAATGGAGTGCCCTTTATACTTCACCTGCAGCGTCTCGCGGTTATATCGTTTCCCTTTACATACTTCACAAGGTACATAAACGTCAGGTAAAAAGTGCATCTCAATTCTTATAATCCCGTCACCACGACACGCTTCACAGCGACCACCTTTAATATTGAAGCTAAATCGGCCCGGTGCGTACCCGCGTATTTGCGCATCAGGGGTCTCTGCAAACAACTGGCGAATATAATCGAATGTGCCTGTATAAGTGGCTGGGTTAGAGCGCGGGGTACGGCCAATGGGTGACTGGTCAATATTAATCACTTTTTGTAGGTGGTTTACACCTTCTATTCTATCGTGCTCACCCCAGCGGGTGTTAGCCCGGTTTAGCTCCCTGGCCAAGCGTTGATAAAGTATCTCATTTATCAAGGTGCTTTTGCCTGAACCAGAAACACCAGTCACACAAGTAAAAGTGCCTAGTGGCAGCGATACATCAATATCCTTTAAATTATGCTGACGGGCTCCCACTATACGGATCCACTTGCCATTTGGTGGGCGACGCTTGCTTGGTACGGCCACCTGTCGCTGACCACTCAGGTATTGACCTGTAATGCTAGCTGGCTGGTTCATAATTTCGCTTAATGAACCAGTGGCCACTACCTCGCCGCCATGCACTCCGGCCCCCGGGCCAATATCGACAATGTAGTCAGCAGCGCGGATGGTCTCTTCGTCGTGCTCCACTACAATAACCGTGTTGCCCAAATCACGCAGCGATTTTAAGGTTTCGAGCAGACGTTGGTTGTCGCGTTGATGTAAACCTATGCTAGGTTCATCCAAAATGTAAAGCACACCCATTAGGCTGGAGCCAATTTGCGTAGCTAGCCGAATGCGTTGGGCCTCACCACCTGAAAGGCTGCCCGCTGCCCGATTTAAAGTGAGGTAACCTAGGCCGACGTTGTGTAAAAACCCCAATCGGGCGCGAATCTCCTTTAGCACTTGGTGCGCAATTAACTGCTCACGGTTGGTTAGCGATAACTCAGTGAAAAACTGGGTGGCATCGGATACAGCCAGCGAGGTTACCTGCATAATGTTGCGCCCACCCACACTCACCGCCAGGCTCTCCGGGCGCAAGCGTCGGCCTTGGCATTCTGGGCACTGGCGTGTGCTCATGTATTGCTCAATTTGATTACGCACATAATCGCTGGTCGATTCTTTGTAATGACGATCCAGGTGACCTATGACGCCAGGGAAGATAGCGTTAAAGGTACGGGATCGCCCACGCTGATTGGTGTAAACAAAGCTCACCTGCTCGTTTTTACTACCGTGTAACAACACATCCAGCTGATGCTCTGTCAAACGATACAAAGGTGCCACCGGATCAATATCATAACGCGTACAAGCTCCGGCTAACAACCCATTTAACCATTTGCTTTGTGTGTTACGCCAGGGAATAATGGCCCCCTCTGCCAACGATAACTGCCGATCTAACACCAAATCCGGGTCGATCTCCATGCGCTCACCTAAGCCGCTACAGGTAGGGCAAGCACCGTAAGGGCTGTTAAAGGAGAACAGACGTGGCGATAACTCTTCAAAACTAAAACCACACTGCACGCAGGCAAACCGCTCGGAGAAGATCATCTCCTCGTGCTCAAGCACGTCGATCACAACAACGCCGTCACCCCGCTTGAGGGCCACCTCCAGCGAATCACTCAAACGGCCACGTATATCGGGCCGAATGACAATGCGATCGACAACCACGTAAATATCGTGTTTCTTATTTTTATCCAGATCGGGTACTTCGGTCACTTCGCACATTTCACCGTCTACACGCAGTCGGACAAAACCATCGCGCCGGATCTCCTCAAACAGCTTTTTAAATTCACCTTTGCGGCCCCGCACTACCGGCGCTAACACCTGTAAACGGGTCCCTTCTTCCAAATCTAATATACGGTCAACCATTTGTTCTACTGTTTGCTGACAAATAATTTGCCCGCAGTGAGGGCAATGCGGCCGGCCAATGCGCGCATAAAGTAAGCGTAAGTAATCGTAGATCTCTGTCACTGTACCTACAGTAGAACGCGGATTGCGGCTGGTGGTTTTTTGATCTATAGATATAGCCGGTGAGAGTCCGGCAATAAAGTCTACATCCGGTTTATCCATTTGGCCTAAAAACTGACGGGCATAAGCAGATAGTGACTCCACATAACGCCGTTGTCCCTCAGCGTAAATAGTATCGAAGGCCAAGGAAGATTTGCCGGAACCAGATAAACCGGTGAATACCACCAGTTGATCACGGGGAATGTCTACATCAATATTCTTCAAATTATGCTGGCGAGCACCCTTAACGCGAATCAGAGATTTACTCATGTATTCATTCCCTCCAAGAGTATCTTCCGCAAATCGCTAACCTCGTCCCGCAACTCGGCGGCTTTTTCGAAATCCAGATCCTTAGCAGCGGCAAACATTTGCTCTTCTAATTGCTTTATTAAATCTGCTATTTGAGTACTGCTCATGCCCGCTAACTGCTTGGTTAGAGCATCTTGCTTAACTGGTTTCTCTTCAACTACCGCTGCCCGCAGGCTCTCGTGTACCGCCTTACGCACAGTCTCCGGCGTGATGCCATGTTTTTCATTGTAGGCAACTTGAACGCTACGCCGACGGTTAGTCTCCGATATGGCTCGTTGCATAGAATCCGTCATGTTGTTGGCGTACATAATTACTTTGCCATTCACGTTGCGAGCGGCCCGACCAATAATTTGCACCAATGCTGTTTCAGAGCGAAGAAACCCTTCTCTATCAGCATCTAAAATGGCGATAAGTGACACTTCGGGTAAATCGAGGCCCTCACGTAGCAAGTTAATGCCCACTAGGACATCTATTTGACCTAACCGTAGGTCGCGTAATATCTCCACTCGTTCCAGTGTTTCCACCTCATAGTGCATATAGCGCACTTTTATGCCCAATTCGGCCAGATACTCCGTTAAATCTTCCGCCATTTTACGGGTCAAGGTGGTGATTAGCACCCGTTCACCACGAGCACGAACTTGTTCTATTTCGGCAATTAGATCATCTATCTGCCCATCGACTGGCCGCACGACAACCTGTGGATCCACCAAACCAGTGGGCCTAATAATCTGCTCGACTATTGAACTGCTAACCTCTCTCTCAAAAGGAGCGGGAGTGGCAGATGTGAACACCACCGAGCGCATATGCCCAGCAAACTCCTCCCAGGTAAGCGGCCGATTATCCAGCGCAGAAGGCAGACGGAATCCGTATTCTACCAACGTCTCCTTGCGGGCCCGATCGCCACGGTACATGCCTCGTACCTGCGGTAGGGTTTGGTGTGATTCATCCACAATCATCAAAAAGTCACCGGGAAAATAATCCAGCAGCGTAGATGGCGGTTCGCCCGCTTGGCGGCCATCCAAGTGGCGTGAATAGTTCTCCACGCCCTGGCAATACCCAATCTCCTGCAGCATTTCTAAATCATAATTGGTACGCTGCTCCAGGCGCTGTGCTTCCAATAACTTCCCTTCCCGACGCAGATAAGTCAGCTGCCCCACCAGTTCCTCCTCTATGGAGGCAATAGCTGATTTCAGCTTCTCTTCCGGGGTCATAAAGTGAGTAGCCGGGTAAATGGTAATTTCATCTTTCACATCTAGCACTTCACCGGTAAGTGGATCAAGTTCCAAAATACGCTCCACTTCATCGCCAAATAAATCGATGCGGATTACACTTTCGGTATTAACAGGGATGATTTCAATAACATCGCCCCGCACGCGGAATGTGCCGCGCTTGAACCCGATATCGTTGCGCTTATATTGAATGCCCACTAGCCGCCGCAATATGTTGTCACGGCCGCGAAAATCCCCATTAGCCAAAGAAAGGGTCATAGCCACATAATCATCGGGCGAACCTAAGCCATATATGCAGGAGACGCTGGCCACAATTATTACATCACGCCGCTCAAACAACGAACTGGTAGCTGCATGGCGCAGACGATCAATTTCATCGTTTATCGATGCATCCTTCTCAATATAGGTATCTGTTTGCGGAACGTAGGCTTCTGGTTGAAAGTAATCGTAATAACTGATGAAATAGTGCACTGCATTGTTGGGGAAAAAAGAACGAAACTCACTACAAAGCTGGGCGGCCAGCGTTTTATTATGAGCTATTACCAAGGTGGGCTTTTGCACTTGCTCTATCACCTTGGCCATAGTGAATGTTTTTCCGGTGCCAGTAGCACCTAATAATGTTGTGTACCGTTGATTATTATTAATAGCGGCCACTATCTGTCGTATAGCTTGGGGTTGATCACCAGCCGGGGTATAATCTGATACAACCGTAAATGGCCGACTTTGTGTCGTTTTAGGCATGCCGCTCCTCCAGTTGCTCTCACTCATTCTCAGAGTATCTACCATCTACATAAACGCAGTTACATCTGCTAAAAGGCATAGCGAGGTTAGCCACAATAATAAGAAGGTGTTTATGTGGCGAACACGCGCTCCCTCTCTTAGGGGAGTAACTTCGCTATATATCGAGCGGCTCCTGCAACGTATGTTCTTTTTGAATAAAATCCGAAATTCGAACCAAGTTCACGCCCATCTCTGCCAGCTCGGGTAGCATATCGCTAATAGCTTGGGCCGTTTTGGGCCGCACATGGCCAATAGCCACCGCATAACCCCGCTTCAACGCCAGGCGGGCGGCCTCACGTAACTGACTGGTTATATATTGTTCCTCATCTTTTCCGTCTAAAAACACCAAGCGTTCTAATACGGGTACACCTATAGCATCGCCAACAGTTGCGGCCACCGACTGAGCGCTGGTGCGGCTATCTACAAAAAACAAACCTTCCTGCGCCACTTCGTTTAAAACATGTTGCATAACCCGGGTATCGGCACTAGCCTTAGAACCCATGTGATTGTTAATGCCCTGTGCACCAGGGATAGCCTGCAAGGCCGCTTTTACCGCAGCAC
The DNA here is from genome assembly GCA_964390985.1 of uncultured Clostridia bacterium. Lineage (GTDB taxonomy): Bacteria > Bacillota > Limnochordia > DTU080 > DTU080 > CAYMKM01. The sequence continues at coordinate 9,039 of CAYMKM010000057.1, forward strand.
TTATTTCTTCATCGGTCATGCTGGTAGCTATCATGCCTTCCATAGAGGCCAAAGAGGCATTCGTAGGCTCCATCGGTAAATGCACAAGAATATCAAAACCAGCTGCCGCAGCCGCATGAGTCGCGCTTTCGCTATGTTGTAAAAAAGGAATGATGGCCGCAGTAAGTGGGATGTCTAACTCCAGAAAGTCGTTTTCTGCTGACCGCTGATAGCCCCAGTCGTCAATGATAATAGCTAAGCGAGGCTGCTCCGCCTTTGTTAACCAGGGCATGTCCCGCCGCTTAGAAGATGGAGTCGGGGTTGGAATAGCAACCTCATCGGGTAGCGGTGAGATGTCTTCCTGGCTTGTACCACTGTTAGATATCTGTTCACGGGATGCAGTAGTACGTGCTGTTGGTTGATGAGAGCAACTCGCCAGCATAATACCAACAAACAATAGGAACACAACAAGACCAAAACGGACAAAAATACCTGATTTAAATGGTAGCACCTGCGGCCACCAGCATTTGCCCTTGTAATATCTGCAGTGCCTTGCATAGTTGAGTGTCTTTGGGGTCTGGCCCCGTTGCCACATTCTCTTCATCTTCATCTTCATCTTCTGACTTGGTAGTGGGCTCGATGGTTAGTTCCACCACATAATCTGGCTTAATGCCCTCTTTGTGAATAAAACGACCACCGGCAGTCTGGTAACGAGCTGAGGTAAGTGAAAGAGCGGAACCATCACGCAAGGGTATAATAGCCTGTACCAGGCCTTTCCCAAACGTCTGCTGCCCCACCAGAGTGGCTACCCCGCGATCTTGTAAAGCGCCAGAGACAATTTCAGAAGCACTGGCACTCCACTCGTCCACCAGCACTATTAGAGGTAATTTAACGTCTGTTGCATCAGCGCTGGCATTATATGTCTGTTTATCATCAGATTCTCGACCAACTATATGCACAATAGGACCTTGACTGAGAAACTTATCGGCTACCTCAATGGCAGCGGTGAGTAAACCACCTGGGTTGCTGCGTAAATCGAGTATCAGGCCCTTCACCTGTGCTTTTACCATTGCTTGTAAGGCTTCATCTAGCTCCTGGCTGGTACGTTCGGCAAATTGCGACAAGCGAATGTAGCCAACAGGGCTTTCAGTAGGCCATTGCGGACCAGCTAAAACCTGGTAACGAGGTACACTAGGCACCTGAATCACAGCCCGCGTAATAGTGATGGTCAATACCTGTGGCTGCTTTTTACCCCGCTCTACTGTCAAGGTTACTGTGGTGCCTTCCTTACCGCGCATTAGACTGACTGCTTCATCCAAACCCATTAACGCTGTGCTGCGGCCATCTATTTTTACTATCCGGTCGCCACTTTTTAACCCTTGCTTCCAACCAGGAGTATTTTCAATGGGGGCGATAACGGTCACTTTTTCATCCTGCATGCCCACCATTATGCCAATACCAGCGAAAACACCCGTGGTATCTATTTGCATTTGCTTAAAAGCGGCGATATCCAAATGGCGCGTATACGGATCATCGAGAATTGATTGTAACATGCCATTAATTGTACCCTTATCTACATAGGCCCGAAGTAAATCAGAGGCTGATGTAGGATCGACATACTCTGTTTTTACCAAGGCAATAACATCGAGTACAGTGCGTAGATCAGTAAATGGTGTTTCGCTAACACCAGCACCTGTTTGACGAGTAAGCAAAAACATACTGCCCGCCAAAAGGGCGACCAGCAATGTTACAAATAACACCTTGCGTCGTGCGAACAAGGGGGTCACCTAACCTCTCCCTCCACACTCCATGCATATTGCGGCACTATGGCTGTTAATATGCGATGCACGCATCAATTATACTTGATACCTATGAAGGCAGCAACCTGCGGATATGTGTTGCATTACGCAGCTTGGACAAGCTATTCAGTAATCATACTAAAAAAGCACGTACTTAGCAGCTTATTATGGTTCGAATTGGAACTTCTAGTGGATGTGCGGTTACAGAAGCATGGGGAGGCTATAGCTGGGCTGATGCCGGGTCCCCC
>CAYMKM010000058.1:0-1420 GCA_964390985.1 uncultured Clostridia bacterium
CAAGTAGATGATATAGTAACGGTGATATTTCTAAAACATGCATCATTTCCGGCGGGAACGCAAAAGGAGCATACCATGATACGCATCTGGATTGGCATAACGCAAACAGCATAAACAGCAAATGCATCCGTCTGTCAACGGGCGTTTCAAGGTGCTTTATATCTGGCAAGCCCCATTTCTCCACTAGTTGTTACCCCTGATGCCTTTGCTGTTGTTTAGCAAATGATCGGGGGAATTTTTATGCATTTGCCATTACTGAGTGTAAACAACTTAGCCAAGAGCTTTGGTTGGCACGATATATTTCACAATGTCTCTTTCGAGTTAGCTATTGGTGAAAAAATAGCTTTAGTGGGTCCAAATGGTGTTGGAAAAACCACTCTCTTACGCATTATCGCTAAACAAATACCACCTAGCGATGGTACAATCACCTATCACTTAAAAAAGATGTCATGTGGGTTTTTACCGCAAAAACACGACCTATTAAATGCAGAAACTGCGCGTCTTATACTCGAAAAAGCTGCTCGATCACTGGGAGCAACGGTGCGCTACGATATCGGTGAAGCACTGGGTCGCTTCGGCTTTAGTGATAACGAAGCTAATATTCCCCTTCAGAAATTGAGTGGCGGACAAAAAACGCGGCTGGCACTAGCTCGCATTTGGCTCTCTTTACCCGACCTGCTCATACTAGATGAACCCACTAACCACTTGGATCAAGAAGGTTTGGCCTGGTTAGAGGAGGCCATACGCCAATACCCCCATACCGTCTTATGTGTATCGCACGATCGTTATTTCCTGGATCAAGTGGCGCAATGCATTCTAGAATTACGTCCTGATGGTATAAAGAGTTATAAAGGCAATTACAGCGCTTATAGCCGCAGTAAAGAGGACGCTCTTCGCCAACAAATGCAGCTGTATAAAGATGAGCAAAAGGAGATTCGTCGCATTGAAGCTACCATTGCCCAACAGATGGGATGGTTTCAGGCCGCTCATCATCAAGCCGGTACGCACGATTATTACCGGGCACGAGCCAAAAAAATGGCATCTCGGGCTAAATCTACCATTAGGCGCTTGGAACGTGCCAAACAAAGGTCTGTAGAAAAGCCCCGAGATGAAGATAGTATCCAGCTGGATCTAGCAACAGATAAGCACTCAGGTAATCGACTTTTCCTAGCTGAAAACTTAGGGAAATCCTACGACCGCACCCTATTTTGTCATGCCAGCTTTTCAATTCAACGCCGCGATAAAGTTGGGTTGATTGGCGCAAATGGCGTTGGTAAGACCACGTTAATTAGTATAATGCTCGGTTTCACCCCTCCTACCTATGGTTCTCTTTGGCGTTCTCCATCTATGCATGCTGGTTACCTAGAACAGGAGATGCACAGTTTAGAGTCCAACCAAACGCTCTTGGAAAGTGTTTTGG
>CAYMKM010000058.1:1520-4232 GCA_964390985.1 uncultured Clostridia bacterium
CTTTTGAGGCCGGCACTATTAACTGCTACCCGGGCAGATACGATGAATACTTACAAAAACAGGCTATTTCTAACGACGATCGTTTACTGCTTGAACACCGTTTGGCCGTTTTATCGGGGCAATTAGCTACTTGTACCGATCCAGATGAAAAAATAATTCTAGAGACAGAGTACATAAAAATAAAGCGCAAACTCCAGTAATTTATTTGTCTGAAGCACCGTCCCGGCGGATAGGCATGGGCACATACTGAACCGATGGCCTCCTTTGCGCTGGTTGCGGATATAATTCCATCAATTCGTATATGCGTCTGGGTAAACCGCACCGAATTGGTAAACCCAAATTGCTTAGGACCTCACAAGTTATGGGGTAATCGTGCGTCCAACGCCCTTCTGTGAGCACTTGCCCTACTAGTTTGGCTTGCTCTCCCAGTTTGTCGTTTAGTATGTCCACCACCACATTGCGCACCTGGCGCATCGCTTTAGCTGCAATGTCGGCTAAAATGAGCGTTTCATCATCAATGCGATCCCGACTTTTCATCTCCGTTACCGCCAAAATTGATGCTGCTGGAAAACTACCTATTTGGGGATCAACTGGTCCAAGCACTGCGTTTTCGTCCATCCATATTTCATCGGCAGCCAGAGCAATCATCGTGCCACCTGACATGGCATAATGCGGTACAAAAACTGTCACTTTGGCAGGATGGTGTAAAAGCGCCCGAGCAATTTGCTCGCTGGCTAACACTAGGCCCCCGGGTGTGTGGAGAATGAGGTCAATTGGCATGTCATCAGGTGTAAGACGAATAGCACGTAAAACATGCTCAGAATCCTCAATAGTGATGTAACGATGTTGAAACATGCCTAGAAAACTCATTGATTCTTGCCGGTGTATAAGAGTTATGATGCGTGCTTGGCGCTCATCTTGAATCCGCCGCATGCGGGCAATGCGTACCATTTCCACCTGTTTTTGCCGTATTATCGGAATGAGCGTGGTTAATATAAGGTAAATCCATATGATATCGAATAAAGACATACCAACCCCTCCAAAGAAAGCATGCCCGGCAATATACGAGCTATGCTCTTTGGTGGGTTAAAATTTGGGTTGAATAGCTAAATAGATGGTGGGGTTTGTAGCTGTGCCGTTAATGGGGTGTTCTAGCCTCAGCAACGCTTGAAAGCGCCCTCCCGTGGTATTTAACGAATACATGGCCTGATACACAGGCACGTCGCGACGTAACGATGTGGTAGCAACCGAAATGCGTAACTCGGTTGTCTCTTCATACGGGTCAACTACGGCAAAGCGTAACTCTCCCATGGGGCGAATATTATTAGCACCTAGCACAACGCCGCCCAACAAAGTAATATACCCTGGACCTAACGCAATTTGCGGACCGGTTACCAAACCTAATCTATAGCTAGACTCATCAAGGTGGCGGCGAAACGTTACATCCTGGCTCCAGCGCAACCCCCATTGTGAGGCAACCATAGCGGCTGTACCTAACTGAATATAATAATAGGGTGTATCTTCTAAAACGCCGTTGATAGCATCCTCGTTCTCCCAAGGGAAGGTAGCCACTTTACGCTCAATATAACCAATAGCAAAATTACCTTTAAAACTACCTATATTCCCTTTACCCTCCAACGAGATAGTACGCCCGGTTATATCAGCTCGTTGCCGCATAAAAGCAGAGGCGCGCAAAGAAAAAAAGGTAGCTGGCGGTGCTACGTGCATAAACCCAGCTTCTACCCCAACTGTTACGGTACTCTCCCCTTTTTGCGGGCAGAGTACATTTGAAAAATGGATGCCTACATCGCCATTGCGTCCTACCGCTTTAATGCTGGCCCCAAGGCGTACAAAGGGGGTAGATAAAGTATCCCGGTAACCCAAACCTGTTAACAATTCCATTTCTGAACGCGCCAATACCTGGGGCGAAGCCAATAAAGCCAGCCCCAGGATAATTAAAAGCAAGATTTTGCTTAATTTCATGTCCTACCAGCTCCGTTAGCGCTTCCAACGCCAATGTCGGAGTTTAATTCTCTATGCCACGGCAGAAACCTTTTTAGCCGTTATAAGTACTGCCGATTGAGGTGCCATGTGTAAAGTGATTGGCTGTCGACGCGATTGTGATCCACCTGACCCTTGAGGTGTTTTACTATTGATATGCTGCGTCCACCCGGTCAGGTTCACCACTTCTACTATATCGTTACTGCGCAACCACCCACCAGGTAACTGCACCGTTCTTTCATCCCATGCTGTGTTAAATACTACCGCTACATTACCAGCTGGATGCGTACGTAACGTAGCCCATAACGGATCTCCTGCTCTTCTCCACAAAGAATAGAACTTGCCGCGGCGAAGAGCCGGGTACTTATATCGCAAATTAATTAAGTACTTATAATAACCCAGCATATCGCCGTTTTGTGCTGCTGGATCCCAAATCATACCCCGTCGGCATTCCGGATCGCTCCAACCCCGCATACCCACCTCATCACCGTAGTAAATTTGGGGAATACCCGGGGAAGTCATCTGGTATGCCACCAGCAATTTGGCTTTTTTATAATCCCCACCCATCAATTCTATATAACGGGGGGTATCATGACTTCCTAACAGATTTAATGATGCGCGCAGGGCTTCTGATCTGGCACCATAATAATACTTTACTAGCTGGCCTTCCATCCAGGCTGCATCGGAACGCCAACCAGAGAAAAATGCCAA
>CAYMKM010000058.1:4332-11047 GCA_964390985.1 uncultured Clostridia bacterium
GGACAGGGAGACTATCAAAATAGAACCAGTCCTTATAAGGCGATGCTTCCCCTTTTTCCACCACATCGGCAAAGGCAAAAAACTCTTTGCCGCAATGGTTAAAAGCTCCGTCTAAAATGATCCGCATGCCCTTAGCGTGTGCTTCTTCGGTCAACCTTTTCAAACTATCAATGTCGCCAAACTCAGGGTCTATACTGTAGTAATCGGTGGTATCGTACTTATGACCTGATGGGGAAAGGAAAATGGGCGTTAGGTAAAGCATAGTAATACCTAGTTCTTTTAGATAGTTTAGCCCTTGGGTCACCCCATCTAAATCCCCACCCAAACGCATACCGAGCGTAGGTTGACTCCACCAGTCTGCCGTACCAGCAGGATCGTTCTCTTTATTACCATTGCGAAAACGATCAACAAACACCTGGTAACACACCGCATCCTGCACCCAATCCGGGCCTTCCCAGGTAGGTAGTGCTGCCACATGCGGCATCTGGAACACACGTGTATTCCAAACATCGCTGCTTATCCCAGCATCGGAATACCACACCTCTTTACCGTCAGCACCTTCTATATAAAATAAATATTTATAACGACCCGTACGCAATTTAAGTGGTGCCATAAGATAGTCATGGTATTCATCGCATCCCAATTTGCTCATAGTAGCCCGGCCAGACATATCGTCACTATAACGATCTCCGTAAATTACATAAGCGTTTTTGATGTCGCCGCGCTTAGCGCGCAATATCACCTGTAAATCCTCAGACCTATTCCCTTGAATGTAGGGATGCCAAGGAGTGTGATATAGCGAAGCAGCTTCCACAAATAACACCCCCTCATCATCTCGATGGTTCTACCTGGCCCTTTGTTCAACCTTGATGTAAAAATTGTGTTTTTTGGTACGAACAGGTTTCGTTCCCTTACCTAAGCAGGAAGAATCGTATCATCAGAAGAAACTGCCTAGAAAGAAAGTGCCAGCCTTACTAAAGGAGTGCTATACATGCGTAAGCAAACGCAGCTACTATCAGTGCTAGCCATGTTAATACTGCTTTTCCCCTTGTTTAACAGCCTAGCAACAGCCGCGCAGCCCAAACTTGAAGGACTTAGCCCCGATTTTATTATGAAGGGCAGTTTTAAAGGTGGAGTTACAACTTTAAAAGGTGATTTCCTCATCACCTGGGAAGATTACACTATATCCGGAGCTTTAGGCGAAATAAATAGGGATGATAAGGGGAATTTTATATCGTTAAAAGTAACCTTGCAGCCTCGAGTGGTAGAACAGGGAGATAATCCGCTGGAGTTAGTATGCGATAGCTTGGATATGCATGAAGCTAACGAACGAATTACCGCCACTGGTAACGTATTGATCACAACCAAAGAGCTCAAAGTGAACGCCAACCATCTGGAAGGTGGCCGACCCGCTGGAATTGCCGATATTATAAAAGCCGCCCTGCATTCCTTCTCACTTGAAGTACAAAACGATGTAAACGAATGGCTAGCAGCCGCGGCACCAACCGACCAAATCTTTTTATTGCAAGGAACAGTGGCTGGCAATACCTCAGAGATTCGGTTTGATGGCGACTTTTTATTGGTGAATGCCACTACGGAAAATTTTGTCTTCGCTGGTCCAGCCAACATTACTTACATTTCTCAAGAAGACGAGGGTACAGACAACAAATAAATTCGTCCGTAATCTATTCAGCACCCGCAAGGGTGCTTTTTTATTTTGTATCGTTAGAGATCAAGTACGACACCCTATACTGAAAAACATTAATAAGGTGCTGGTGCGTAGTGAAAAAGCAAATGGTACTCCCCTTTATCATCCTCGCAAGTGTACCTTTCATTATGGTGTTAGGAAACTCCATGCTCATACCGGTTTTTCCGCAAATGGAACGGGCTATGCATCTTAGTCGGTTTCAGGTAGGGTTAGTTGTCACTTTGTTTTCTCTACCCGCTGGTATAATAATTCCTTTTGCTGGCGCTTTATCGGATCACATAGGACGCAAAACAGTAATGGCACCCGCTCTACTTGTTTATGGGGTTGGCGGACTTATTGCGGGCGTAGCTGCTATGATACTCGCCAAACCCTACCCTGTAATACTGGTAGGACGTATAGTACAGGGTATTGGTGCTGGTGGCACGTACCAATTGGCAATGGCTCTGGCTGGCGACATATTCACTACCCAAGAACGTACCAAGGTGCTTGGTTACCTAGAAGCAGCCAATGGTTTTGGCAAGGTACTTAGCCCATTATTGGGAGCTGCGTTGGCGCTGATTAGCTGGTATACACCTTTTTTTGTCTATAGTCTGCTGGCCATTCCCATTGCAGTGGCTGTATGGTTTTTAGTTATTGAGAAAAGGGACCAACTTCAACCGCAAACAGCTTCTGAGTATTGGCGCTCATTACGGCAAGTTTTTGCAGATAAAGCCGCTCCTTTACTCGCTTGTTATGCAGTGGGTGCTATTGGTTTATTCCTCTTATTTGGTTTACTCTCTTTCTTATCGGATGAACTGGAAACAGTGCACAACATAGCTGGCTTTGCCAAAGGTGGTGTCTTAGCCATCCCGGTTGGCACTATGGCGTTAACCTCGTTCTTAGGCGGTTTGTTATTACAAACACACCAGCAGTGGATGAAGGTAGCCGTCGTAATTGGCTTAACCTTAACCACTGTTGGCTTAGGCCTGCTAACGGTAAGTGTGCAACCTGTGCTTATAATTGTTTTAGCTGCTGTGGCGGCCATTGGCATAGGTATGCTGTTGCCCCCTTTAAACACATTCATTACAAGTGCTACCGGGATTGGCGAACGCGGTCTTATCACCTGTCTATACGGCACAGTTCGCTTTTTAGGTGTAGCGGTAGGTCCACCGTTGTTTGGGTTGGTGGCAACTTTTAGCCGCATGTATATGTTTATAGGCGCCACGCTAATTAGTGGCCTAGGTATACTCATTGCCTCAGTATGGATAGACTCAGCCAAATTACTTGATACCAATAAAAACTGACCGACATTGATTTCCTGTATTTACCTGTATTCAACGTACAGTTGGTGTACACCCTCAACTTATTGGGGGTGTACTATGGCAAATATCGATCAGGTTAAAAAACTGTTAGACAAGCTAGAGTCATTAAGAACGCAACTTAATAAGGCCATCTCTGCTGCCAATGGCAATCAACAAGATCCCACTGTGCAAAAAATCGCAGATCAATTCGACCAAGTTTTAAACGAGTATATACGTTCGAAAGCAGATGTTGATTGACATAATATGGGCAGGTTTTGGCCCTTCTAGCCAGAACTCACATGCGTGACCAACTTAATATGTACTAGGGGGCGAACTAAATGTCGAAGCTTAGATGGACTACTTTCCCGTGCAGTGAAATCGAGTGTTGTGGTCTACCATGGTACCAAGAAACGTTGCCAAACCTATGGCGCTTCCCACCCAAAGCAGAAGCCGTGGTGCGAGAACGGGTTTGGCATATATCCATGTTTCCTTGCGGTGGTAGACTTCGTATGCGGTGCAATACATCGCGGCTCGTATTGCGCAACCAATCTATGCAAGCTAAAGGCGGATTGGATATATACGTCGACGGTAAATTCTGGCGAACAGTCTCGCTAAGCGGCACCGGAGAAACCGAAGAGACTATTTGCTTTGAAATTACCAGTGCGAATGCAAGAGAAATGAAGGATATTGATATCTACCTCCCCATTCGCCAGCGTATGCAGCTCACTGAGGTTGGCGTGGACGATGATACCCTATTCGAAAAGCCCTCCGCATTCCGCAACAGCAAGCCCTTTGTATTATACGGCTCGTCGGTTGCCCAAGGGATTGGTTCTGCCCGCCCGGGCATGAGTTACGCCGCGATTCTTAGTCGCACACTAGGCTTGGATTACGTAAACTTAGGTTTCGGTGGCAATGGTAAAGCAGAGCCAGAAGTCGTCTCTTTGGTTTCCGAAATCGATGCTTGCTGCTATATACTAGATTTAGGTAAATCTTATGGCTGGCAAACACCGGAGCCATACGCCAATATGGTGATGACACTACGCAAAGATCATCCTGACGTTCCCATCATTTGCATTACACCTATCTTCGCATCACGCGAAATTTATACCGATTTTACAGGCGTATCGGAGCATACTCGCAATGCTATGCGGGAGGCTGTACAACAGCTAATTGCAGCAGGCGATAGTCGTCTTGTTCTAATTGAAGGATTGGATTTGCTCTCTGAACGTGATACTGATGGTTTTTCGGGGGATGGAGTGCACCCGAGTGACTATGGTTTTGCAATTATTGCGGAACGGTTGCGCCCGGTACTAGAAAGCTTAATATTTTAATAGGCAAAGGGCTGCCCCTTATGGGACAGCCCCCCCTGTTCACATTTTAAAATTCTTTACCAACACCATTGGTGTACCTGCGTCAGCTGAGCCACTAATTAAATCAGCTAATGTGGCGATCAGATCCTCGACTTTATACGGACAGGTTCCCTCTGTTTCCATATTATCGCGATTGCCCTGCATTTTCTGTTTAGCAATTAGCGTGCTTTCAATCTCCGCTATTTTGCTTCCTTTGTACCACATCTTATCTACCAAATACTTATACTTTAAGCCACGCCGATATTTACCGACAAGTCCCTGGGTCATGCCAAAAACAGGTTGGGGATCGTACAATTCGTAAATACCAGTAGATGGGTCGTGGTATGCACCGTCGCCATATACTAAAACCTCAATGTCTTTCCCCAAATCAGTGGCTACCTTTTCCTGTAACGCGACGGCTAAATCGTTGGCCTCCCGGGGGGCCAATTTTAACTTATCGTCGCTAGACATATTGCTACCAAGAAGACCCCACTCTGACCAGGCTGTTTGTGTATTCGAACTGCATACTTCTTGTAAGGTAATGGCTTTTTGGCCAGCGTTTTTTAACTTGCTCAGCATAGAATCGCGATTGTGTACGCTGGCAACAACCACTCCGTCCAATTTATAATTTACTATAGCCAATGGATCGTTGCTAATAATAATGGTGGGTTTGCAGCCTTGCTGGCGAATGATATCTTCATAGAGTTCAATATAATCGACTCCGGTTATTGGGTGCCGCGGCCGAGGTTCACCGAGTTCTTCGGGGTAAATAATATCCTTTTCAGCATCTTTACCCAGTTTTTCTACCATTTCGACTGGCATTAACTGATTGCCCACTTCATCGGTGGGATACGATAATTGCACCACAACTTCGCCTTCGGGAACAGCCATGGCAAAAGCTTTTAGTATTAAGGAAAAGCGGTTACGGCTAAGAATGGGAAATAACGCTCCCAAGCGGCCATTTGGCTGCAAATTAAGCAGTTCTCTTAGTTCCCGGGCAATTGTATTGGTAGTAACATAGTTGCCTTGCGCACGTGCCACTACTGATTCGGTAATACATACCGTATCACCGGAATCCAATAGATTATCGGCATGGCATTTTGCAAGGGCATTGTAGGCTAGCTGTAAAATATCGCTGCCGGGAACAATGACACCCATTTTAATTCCCAGAGCAGATACACCAACGTAATCAGGTATTCGCGTCATATGCAATTGCACACCCTTCTTTTTGCCAGCTCCAACAAACTCCGTGCGGATTCAAGTAAAACAAAAAAGGTTACTTATGTCAATACGCGTAGCAGGAGTCGATCGAAATGTAGGTTTTGCAAATTTAGCAGGACGATGCGGATATATGGTAGAAAGACACAGAAACCGACTCCGCCGAATCTTAGTTAACGGCGGTCAGCGCAGGGAGGAAGTTTAATGTCCCAATATCGCATTGGTGTAGCTGGCTTAGATCACGATCATATTTGGAGTGTATCAAGGGGCTTTTTACAGGATGCTCGCGCCAAAATGGTTGCTGTCGCTGACGCTCATCCCTCTCAGTTAGAAAAAGCTAAATCTAGCTGGGGGGTGGAGAGAACCTATGCTTCATATCAGGAAATGCTTGATACTGAAGATCTAGATGCTATTTTAGTGTATACGGATAACGCTAGCGCTGCTGATGTTGTAGAAGCAGCTGCAGCTAGAGGTGTTCACGTTTTAGTAGAAAAGCCCATGGCCGCTACACTAGAACAAGCTGATAGAATGCTAATTGCCGCTAGACAATCCGGCATCACTATGATGGTTAATTGGCCCATTGCTTGGTCACCAGCGTTGAATACCGCTTTGGATATTGCTCGTCGTGGCGATATTGGTGAGATCTTTAAAGTCCGTTATCGAGCCGCACATCAGGGCCCAAAAGAACTGGGATGTTCGCCTTTCTTTTACGAATGGTTGTATGATAAAAAACGTAATGGCGCAGGAGCGCTGATGGATTATTGCTGTTATGGCGCTAATTACGCAGCTTACCTTTTGGGGCGTCCTAATGCGGTTACTGGCATTGCCGGCCGGTTTGTAAAAGATTATATTACCGTTGACGATAACGCAGTTATACTAGCCAAATACACCCATGGCCTGGCCATATGTGAGGCATCGTGGACACAATATGGTTTCGGTTATGAGCTGATGATTAACGGCTCGTCAGGCAGCGTACGTTGCGATCGTATAACTGTGGAAGTGGCTGATGAGCGGCAAAAGAACGGCTGTGAAATCGCCGTCAGCGAATTGCCACCAGAAAAGCAAAATGCAGCCACCTATTTCCTCACTTGTCTACAAGAGCAACGGCCAGTAGAAGGCATTTGCAACCCAGTTGTAACGCGCAACGCCCAAGAGATTTT
>CAYMKM010000059.1:0-10958 GCA_964390985.1 uncultured Clostridia bacterium
CCCGTAGGGTTATCCATGGAATCCACCATTAACGGCATACCCATAGGCAAGTAGTTTTCAGTAGCCACAAATTTGATGTAACAATGATGCCCAGAGCTGGGCGTTCGGGCCATTGGAATTTCATTCATGCTCAGCCTTCGAGTCGGGTGCATTTGATAACTTCCGTACACGGCCCCAATCCTGCTATTAACAGCTGTACCAATTTAGCATACTGGCGTTAGTCACTACGCTGGCTATATCCACTAGTAAAAAGGAATAACCTACCACCGTCGTTTATATCCCATACTGTTTTTTGGGTAATCGGTAGGCTTTTTCAATTCGTCCCCGAATTAAGCATAATCATGTTGTTTGGGGGATGCCGTACGAGGATGCAATACTTGACTGCGCCGCGGCGTATATTCATTATTTTGCTTGTGTCATTATTGGCCACAGCGCAAACAGCCTCAGCCAGACCGCTTATAGGTTTAGCTTTAGGTGGAGGCGCTGCCAGAGGCATTAGCCATATCGGGTTACTTAAAGCCTTTGAAGAAGAAGGCATACCCATAGACCTGATAGTTGGTTCGAGCATGGGAAGCATTATCGCCGGGCTGTATGCATCGGGACTCTCTATAGATAACCTGACATACATGGTAAGCAACATCAATGTTACAACTCTGTTTGACCCTATGTTCATGCGAGGCGGTTTACTTAGCACAACCCGTTTTCATCATTTCCTTGACGAAATAACAAAAGGTGCCGATATAGCCGATCTGCCAATTCCTTTTTGTACTGTGCTTACCAACCTCGATACTGGCGAAGAGTATACGCTGAGTCATGGGCCGTTGAGCAAGGCTATTCAAGCCAGTATGTCTATGCCTGTTGTTTTTCCACCAATAGAGATCGATGGAGACTTTTACGTCGATGGCGGTACTAAAAACCTGGTTCCGGCGAATACAGTGCGAGATATGGGCGCCGATGTAGTTATAGCTGTAGACATTAAAAAGACTGTACCAATACCCAGCCACGAAGACTTACTTACCAATATAAGGTTATTCATGCAATTTATGTTCCGAGGCTATACCGATAAAAAGCTGCCTTATGCCGACTACCTGATTTTGCCCGATGTTAGCTCCGATTCTTATATGGATTACAATAACGTAGCCTATTTTATCGAACAAGGCTACAAAGGTGCCAAAAAGGCTTTGCCTATGATCAAGGCGATGATTTTGGAGAAAGATCCGACCTTCTCCTTTGATGAACGTAGACCCATGCCCGGTTTATCGGCAGACGAATTCAGTAAACTATTTTGGCAGGCCAAGAACACCGCATATGCGTCTACCTCTGGTATGACCTTGCAGTTGAAAGGTTTCAAAATACCTGGTCCACAGTACGATATATCGGTAGCATACACTTGGCCCACACGGCCAACGCTTTTCACCCAGTATAGCTTGCACAAAAGTACCGATGCAAATTATCAAGCAGTTGAGTTAGGATTAGGTTACGTGAAGGGAAATCTATTGTCTACCTTTTTACGCCGCTATTCTAAAGACCCCGTTTGGCACCCAGGTGTTCACCTACAATGGCGTATAACAGACACAATGCAATTTAACGCCACATGGGTGAATCAAAGCAGTTTACCAAACGAGTGGTCGGCTTCATTAAAAACGAGCTTTACAAAAGACCTTGCCAAAGTAGGAGGCTCTTTACAGCTACAGATTGGGCAGCAAGGGTACTTGGATGTTCATCCGGAATTGCGCATCCCGCTTAGCAAAAATAGCTTTGATGTTTGGGAAGTAGCTACTGTATATCCATCGTTAATAATAGGCGGCAACATTCGCAAACATCTTGGCAACAATGCTGAACAACCTAGCTGGTCTGCAGAAACAGGGCTAGCTGCCCAGGTGCGTGTTTTTGGCATCCATGCCCTACATTCACGCCTTGTTTTCGCCTACAATAGCACGGGAAAGAGTAAATATTGGTCTTGGGGATTAGCTTTTGGCGAATGATGACGAATTTCGATAACATATGGCAGGAATTATGCTTGTGCCACCGAAAAAGTTTTGGTTAGATACTTTCGTAATCATATAGGAGGCTACGTATAACATGCCATTCCCGCACTTAAACCGAACTGCTTTACTGCTCGGTGTTTTTATCATTATTTGCGCATCAATACCATGTGCAACCTATGCAGCAACAACTGACAAACCTTCCCTGCCCACAATTGAGGCGATATTAGAAAATATCGATACTGCGTTTGCACAAATTAGTGATATTAGCGGACAGGTGGATGTTGAACAAATATACGCCGATGGGTCGGTCGTCCAAGCACAAGTGAAAGTGGATGCTCTGCTTTCTGGCGTATTGCGTATGACCTTCCTCAAGCCAGATACCTTTGCCGGCTCGATCTTTATTTTTAACAAAAAATCGAACCGTGCCATCCAGTACTCGCCCTTAACGGAGCAGGCTATTAACCAAAGCATCGATCAAGTGCTAACTGACCGCTCGGTTTTTGCTTCAGTAGATCAGCTTTTTTCACTACCATCTCCCGACGATTACGAGCTGACAGTATTGGCTGTCGAAACCATCAATAAGGTCAGCCACGTCGTGGTTTCTGCCCAAAGTAAAACCGATAGTGATTCTTGGCGTTACCGTTTTTGGATCAATCAGCAAACCTGGTTAGCCAGCAAATTGCAGATCACTGATAAAGATAACAAGCCAGTCATGGTTATCAGTATCAATGGCATTAAACTTAACCAAAACTTAAAGGAAGCGACACTAAATAAACTACCAGCAGGAACACAGTATATAAACCGTTAGTAGCAAGTTACCAGCCTGTGCCCGGGGAGGATTTGTCAATTGTCAATTAGCCGCTTCGCTGCTCGCCGTCCGGTAGCTATAGCCATGGTAGCCGTAGCACTTGTTGTATTCGGTATTATTTCCACCTCTCGTCTGGCACTCGATTGGATGCCTAGCTTGCGCTTGCAAGTAGTAGGCATAGTCACGGTATACCCCGGCGCAGAGCCCTATTCGGTAGAACAACAGATTACCGTACCCGTGGAGTCTGCCATCGCTACGGTTTCAGGCTTAAAAAACCTAGAAAGCTATAGCATGGAAAACTTATCGGTTGTTGTAGCTACTTTCCATTCAGGCGTTAATGGCTACGAGGCAGTGCATTCCATAAATGCCAATTTAGCACCACTAGCCGCCAGTTTGCCAAGTGGTAGTATGAAACCAGTGGTCGCTAAAGTTGATCCTCGTATGTTCCCTCTACTAACTGTGGGTGTCACAGGCACCGATGACTTAGCAGAAATGACCAGTATTGCCGAGAATGAGCTGCGTCCAGCCTTAGAGCAAGTGCTCGGTGTGGCCAAGGTATCAGTGGTGGGTGCAGCACATCCAGAAGTAACTGTTTACTTCGATAGCGATGCCCTAAGGGCCAATAACCTTACTCCATACAACATTTACGAGCTTATTTCCCAGCAAAACGCTTTAGTCCCTGCCGGTGCGATAATAGATAACGACACTCGCTACAATGTGCGTGTGGGTAACCCACTCAAAGATGCCGATGACGTTAAAAACCTCGTCATCGGTCATAAACGCACCACTGGCATGGAGGCCGGCGGGTTTGGTGCTCTTATCCCTCAGCAGTTATTTATTAAAGATGTAGCCCGTGTAGTGAGTGGTGTTAGTCCACAACAAGGGTTTGCTCGCGTTAATGGAGAGCCCGCTATAGCCTTACACATTTTTAAGGATACCGGAGAGAACAGCGTCCGCGTCTCTCAGAGGATCGAACAAGCTATAACCCAACTCAACGCCGATCAAAACTCGAGGGTTAAGCTGCAAATACTAACCGATCAGTCGCAGTTTATAGTGAGTGCTTTAGGTGCTTTACGAGGGAGTGCTACAATAGGCGCTTTGCTAGCCGTTTTGGTTTTATTCTTATTCTTAACCTCTTGGCGTAGCATTGTTGTTATTACCCTAGCTATTCCCCTTTCTATTGTTGTAGCGCTGGTGTTAATGTATTCTGCCAAACTATCTTTAAATATGATGACCTTGGGCGGTCTAGCCTTGGGGATTGGTATGTTGGTAGATAACGCCATTGTAGTGTTGGAAAACATAATTCGCTTCCAACGTATGGGTAAAGGACCTTTAGAAGCCGCTGAAGAAGGCGCTAACGAAGTAGTGTTGGCCATTAGTGCTTCTACACTTACTACTATTGTAGTTTTCCTGCCCCTTGCTTATTTGCAATCAACAGCCGGTCAATGGTTCCGCGACATGGCTCTTACTATTACTTTCTCTTTGTGTGCATCGTTGCTAGTGGCCATCACCATTGTGCCAGCCGCTTCGGCTCGTTTGTTAAGACGAATTCGGCCCTCGCAAAAACACAACAAGCAAACCGTCTCTCTTGGTAACGATTTAAATATGGATATTATCGAGTACAATTGGATGAGTTGGGTACAGAAAAAATACCTACATCAGCTGCATCGTACCCTACAGCGCCCCTGGCCCGTCTTGTTATTAGTCGGGCTACTAATAACCGGTGGCGTATACGCCTATAAAAATATGGCTGCCGAATTGTTACCTAGCGTCGATGGTGGCGTAGTCAATTTAACACTGACCATGCCGGCTGGTACACCCATTTCCAGTACTGACGCGGTAACACGCCGCATTGAAGAAGCAATTTCTCTCATGCCTGAGGTTGATTCCGTATGGAGCCAAGCTGGTCAGCAAGATGATAACCTTATTAATTTACTTTACTCTTCTGGATCTAATGTCGCTCAAGTGCATGCTGGCTTGATTCCGCTAGCGAATCGGCGTCGGGCTGAAAACATTGCCAACGACATTAGTGAGCGAATCAATTCTCTTGATTTAGCTGGCGGTTTTATCAGTGTAAGTGCTGAGCGAATGACCGATGCCATGGGCGAGGAGTACCAGGTTGGTGCTACCATTCAGTTGCGTGGCCCCAACCTAGACGATTTGGAAAAACAAGCTGCCATTTTATCCTCAGATATGAAGGATGCTGGCGGGTTCATCGATATTACTACCTCGGTTGAGCAAAAGCAGCCAGAATTGCTATTTACTGTGGATCGCACCAAGGCGCTTATTGGTCAGATGACTACTGGTTTAATAGGGTTAACACTGCGCGGTGCTCTTACGGGGCTAGAGGCTACACAAATTCAAAAAGATGGCAAGAGCATACCGGTTGTGCTACGGCCAGCTCCCGAGCAAGTAGCCAATCTAGATAAACTGCTAGAGCTTCCCTTACAGGGTATGGCTACCGCCGGACAAGTTGTCCCACCAGTTGTTAAGTTTGGCAAGGTGGTTCAATCACAGGTTACTAATGGCCCGGTCACTATTGAACACCGCGACCGTTGGCGAACTGTGAGCGTACACGCCCGCTTGGCTGATATGGACCTCACTACTGCCGGGTTAAAGGCGCAAACGCTTATTGACAATTTAAACTTACCTACGGGAATGTCCGCTCGCTTGGCCGGAATACACGACACTATTGCCGAAGCAAGCAAGGAGCTGACATGGGCACTAGCTTTGGCTGTTGCGCTGGTATTTATGGTAATGGCAGCCCAGTTTGAATCGCTACGGTACCCATTTATCGTTATGTTCTCAGTACCCACAGCAGTAGCTGGCGGGTTAATTATGCTGTGGTTAACCGGACAACGTTTGGGCGTTCCTTCTATGATGGGCCTTATTATTTTGGTTGGTGTTTCAGTGAACAACGCTATTGTACTGGTAGATGCCATAAACCGCTACTTAGCAGAAGGAGCCCACCTAGAAGAGGCCATTCTTACTGCCGCTCGCAACCGAATCCGTCCCATTCTAATGACATCGTTAACTACAATTTTTGGATTGATCCCTTTAGCTTTAAGCCGTGGAGAGGGCAGCGAAATGCAAATTCCCCTGGCTATCGGTTTTATGGGAGGCATGATCTCATCTACAGTACTTACCTTGTTTTTCATTCCGGTAATGTATAAAGGTCTCTATCGACTTATTCGCAAACCAGCTGCACCAACCGCTACTGTTGAGATGTAATTACTCATAAGCATCTGCACAAAGGAATAAAGCGTTTTACGTGTAAATTCTAATTGCGTGACAGCTAGCAAGGAGGTGATATTTTGGCGCGCATTCTTATTGTTGAAGATGAACCAAGCATCTCGATGGTTCTGCAAGAAGTCCTTACCGATGAAGGTCATGAAACCATGGCTGTTGTTGATGGGTTTGAAGCTCTTAAATGGCTTCAGGAACAAGGACAGCCCCCAGATATTGTGCTGGTTGACTTATTTATGCCTCGTCTGAGCGGTAAAGCCATTGTAGAAGCAATGCGTAATGATATCGGCCTACAAAATGTACCTGTAATCTTAGTTACCGGAGCGGTACCAAGCGTACACGATTATCCGCCTGAAGGCAGTTACCAAGATATCATCGGTAAACCTTTTGATGTTGTAGATGTGCTGCAGAAAGTGAATCAGTTGGTACAATCCGCTTAACTTTGTGACGAAATCTGCATGTCTATTGTCCTTAAGCCCATACTAAGGACAATAGACAAAGGCAGGTCGCGTCCACGTGTGCAAACTATTACGCCGCTATAGGCGGCTAACTACCAGTATATGCCTAATATTCGCTCTCCCTCTACTTATATGGCTGGCTACCGCTACTTGGCGTGTAGTTAACTTCCATCCCGAACCGCATGGCGGTATAGCTACACTGCTGGATACCCGTGGTCGTTTAATCACCACTTTGGGCGCACGACGACAACCCTTCTTGCCATATCAAGATATTCCCCAAATAATTCGCACTGCCATTGTAGATATAGAGGATGTTCGCTTCTGGCAACATCCGGGTGTAGACCCTAAAAGCATGTTACGCGCCCTTTGGACTGATATCCGGGGAGGAGCTATCATACAAGGGGCCAGCACCATAACCCAACAAATAGCCAAACTACAATTTCTAACCCTAGAACGAACCTTCACTCGCAAGATACAAGAAATGGGCTATGCACTCTTGCTGGAAGCCCGTTTTAGCAAAGAGCAACTGTTAGCCATCTATTTAAACACCATTTACTTCGGCGAAGGAGCCTACGGAGTTGAAGAAGCCGCCCTCACCTACTTTAATAAGTCTGTTACAGAATTAACATTGGCCGAAGTTGCCTTGCTGGTAGGACTACCCAAAGCTCCCTCTACATTATCACCCTTCCGCAACCCTACTAAAGCTCTAGCTCGGCGGGAGGTGGTTTTAAACCGAATGGCTGAGTTGGGACATATTACCCCCGCACAAGCTCGTGAAGCTGCCGACGCACCTTTGCAACTCGCCCGTCGCCGCGGCGGAATAGCCCCCTATTTTGCTGATCATATACGTAGCTGGCTCGAAGATAAGTTTGGAGACAATCTGGTGCGTACTGGTGGATTGCGTATATATACCACCCTTGATATAGATACACAAACAGCTGCCGTTGATGCCCTAAACGATGTACAAGGCAGCATTGTAGCCCTTGACCCTCGCACAGGAGCAATTCGAGCCATGGTCGGCGGACGCGATTATATAGAAAGCCAGTTCAATCGCGCTACACAAGCCTTACGCCAACCTGGCTCAGCCTTTAAGCCGATTATTTATGCTTGTGCTTTAGAAAACGGTTGGCAAATGAACCAGCTACTCAATGATAACCCACATAATTTTAGCGGTTATCAGCCGAAAAACTTTAAGGACGAGTATTGGAACGAGGTAACGATGAAACAGGCCCTCGTTCGCTCTTTAAACAACGCCTCTGTGTGGTTATTACATCAGGTGGGTGTCAATAAAGCGATAGAAATGAGCACTCGGTTGGGAATAAGCACCCTCGTTCTGCCCGATGACCGCAATTTAGCCTTAGCTTTAGGAGGATTAACAAAAGGGGTTACACCTTTAGATTTAGCAGCTGCCTATATGGCCTTTGCCAATCAGGGTGTTCGCTATGAACCTTATGCTGTAGAAATGGTTGTGGATAACCGCGGTAACACATTGTTTCGTCAACGACCACGCGGTCACAGAGTATTAAGTGAGGAAACGGCTTATTTTGTAACTAACATGCTACAAGTAGTCATAGAAAGAGGCACGGGCACTGCTGCTAATATTGGCCGACCTGCTGCCGGTAAAACAGGCACGACCAATGATTCTCGCAACGCTTGGTTTATTGGTTACACTCCACAATTACTCGCTTCTGTTTATGTAGGCAACGATGATAACTCCCCTTTGCCCGGCGGAGGGAGTAGCTTAGCTGCCCCAATATGGGGCAAATTTGCCCTACAGGCTTTGCGGGATACTCCAGCTGAAGGTTTCCGTATTCCAGTTAATGTTGTTACCAATATACCAATTGACATCTTCACCGGTTTGCTGGCCAACGATTTTTGCCAACTTCAAGAACGAGACGCCTTCGCCACCGGACAAGCACCTAGACAGGCGGCCCCCTGTTACTTTGGCGCAGCACAACCCCAGCCGTATCAATTAGCTAGCCAAGGCGCCCAACCTAGTGCTACTGCTACTGCAACCGCTGTTCTTTTACCCGAAGAAGCACCCGACCCCAGCACTTTACCAACCATACCATTTCTTAGCGAAGGATCCACACCTAGTGAATATGAATAATTAAATCGTAGAGGAGGTGATGTTACCATGGCCTTTGGTTCCGATATCCGACTCACTACCTTCACTGATAAAGGTGGCTGAGCAAGTAAACTTGGTCCTTTGGACCTGGCGCAAGTCTTGCGTCATTTGCCAGACATTAAATGCGATGCCAATTTACTTGTAGGGGCCAATACCTTCGATGATGCCGGTGTTTGGCGTCTATGTGCTGATTTAGCATTAGTACAGACAGTGGATTTCTTTACGCCGGTAGTAGATGACCCCTATACCTTTGGGCAAATAGCAGCAGCTAACGCACTGAGCGATATATACGCCATGGGTGGGCAACCGTTGACATGCTTAAATATTGCTGCCTTCCCTAAGGATGCTCTGCCCTTGCATGTTTTAGGCGACATTTTGCGTGGTGGTATTGATAAGGTAAACGAGGCTGGTGCAACTGTAGTAGGCGGGCACACTATCAACGATGATACGCCCAAGTATGGGTTAGCTGTTACTGGTTTAATACATCCGGACCGCATATTAACCAATGCTGGTGGAAAACCTGGCGATATCTTGCTATTAAGCAAGCCATTGGGTGCGGGTATTCTCACTACGGCTATGAAACGCACCTCTTTACCGGCTAAAGTGATAGCAGAAACCTTAGATATTATGCGCACTCTTAATAAAGAGGCTGCCAGAGTGGCTTTGACCTACAGTGCTCACGCCTGCACCGATATTACTGGCTTTGGGCTTCTGGGCCATCTGCACGAAATGGCTAACGCCTCGCACCTTGCAGCCAAAGTGGAAGCAGCCACTGTTCCCCTTTTGCCACAAACGCTAGAGCTGGCTAAAGCTAATTTCATATGTGGTGGCAGTAAAGCCAACTTAGCTTATGCCAATACTTTTACTCATTTTGGCACCAATGTCAGCCCACAAATGCAAGCGATACTGTCTGATGCCATCACTTCAGGAGGGTTATTGATAGCCCTACCAGCTAACCATGCTGCAAACGCACTGACCGCACTGAGGCAAGAAGGTTTACCCGCCGCCGCAGTGGGTACTCTTATCACCGGGCAACCAGGTAGCATTTACGTAACGTGAACCCGCGCCGAAAGCTCCCATACACTACAGGGAGCTTTTCTCGCAGGTTAAGAATTGAATGGTTATTAACGCTTGGAGAACTGTGGCGCCTTACGGGCCTTTTTCAGACCGTACTTGCGCCGTTCTTTCATGCGTGGGTCACGCCGTAGCAAACCAGCAACCTTTAGCGGTTTGCGCATTTCATCTTCTACTAGTAGTAGAGCTCTGGCAATGCCATGGCTCACGGCACCCGCTTGACCGGATAGGCCGCCACCTTGGACGTTGGCAATCACGTTATATTTGGATTCTACCCCTGCCACCTGCAAGGGAACTCGAACTGCCCTCACTAAAGTGGACCGTCCGAAGTAGTCCGCAACATCGCGATTATTAATGGTGATTTGACCATTGCCAGGTAACAAACGTACCCGAGCCACCGCATTTTTACGGCGACCAGTACCCATGTAGTTTGTTTCCAATGCTACTGCCACAGTGTTACCTCCCTTCAGCAGCCAGCGCCACCGGCTGCTGAGCCTGATGAGGATGCTCTGGACCGGCGTAAACTTTTAAATGGCGGATTTGCCGGCGGCCCAGACGGTTGTGTGGTAGCATGCCCCATACAGCCAACTCAACTACCTTGGCAGGATGCTTAGCTAACATCTCACTAGCTGGTACTGATTTCATCCCACCTGGGTATAGGCTGTGCCGGTAGTACATTTTGCCTTGCAATTTGTTCCCTGTGAGCTGGATTTTATCGGCATTGATAACGATAACAAAATCGCCGTTGTCGATGTGTGGCGTATATGTGGGCTTGTGCTTGCCACGTAATATTACCGCCACTTGAGTGGCCAGGCGACCGAGCCGCTGGTTAGCCGCATCAACAACATACCAATTCTTATCCAGCTCGGCTTCCTTCGCCATGAAGGTGCGTTGCTGCATCCGTGTATCCTCCCCAAAATTTCGCGTATAATTGCCTGACACACGGGCTACACCCATGGCCAGCCAGTAGACCAAATTTCATTCTAATGCAGTCTACATGGTATGTCAAGATTAGCCTGCCTTATAATATCATCATCATAAACCACTTTTTTTAAACAAAGACCTTGTGGTGGCACCGTGGGCCCGGCTAAACAACGTTGCTTTTTAGCCAAAACATCACCCACCCAGCTTGAAGCGTACTTACCTTTACCTACTTCAATTAGAGTTCCCACAATGCTGCGCACCATGTGATATAAAAAACCATTAGCCGAAATGGTAATGTGCAATAAGCCTCCTTCCTGCAGTAAAGTAAGTTC
>CAYMKM010000060.1:0-3806 GCA_964390985.1 uncultured Clostridia bacterium
AGCGTTGCCGATGCCAGCGTTGCCGCTTTTGTACCGCAAAATGCAGTGAGGCCAGTAACAGGGGAGTTACTACGTACACAAGGGTGGAACCGTCATCCCATCTACAATGATTGGCGGTTGTTGCCAGGTGTAGAATTAGCGGCAGCACCCGGAGAAACTGTGCATTTGGCTTATACAGGCGTAGTTGCGAGTGTAAATAAAACTGAACAAGAGAGTGGTTGGCTGGTAAGAGTGGATCATGGTTCTGGGTGGCAATCAGAATACGTTGGTCTGGAAACAGTGTTTGTACAACCTGCGCAACAACTCTCGGCCGGTAGCTCAATTGGGAAAGTAGCTAGCATAAGCGATGCATCTATCACTTTTGTGCTGCGAAGTAATGGAGAATTGGTGGATCCAACACATTACCTACCACATTGACAGGTGAATTAGAATACAGCCTGACCCTTCGCATATACATTTAGCACTAAGTATGCGAGGGGGCGCTGCAATGCGGGACTACATCCGGAAACGGGTAGTCGATATCTCCCAATATATATTGGATACAAAGGCTACAGTACGCCAGGCTGCCGCTGTATTTGGTGTGAGCAAAAGCACGGTGCATAAAGATGTTACCGAACGGTTACCTAGACTGAGTAAAGATCTAGCTCGTCGAGTAAAACGCATTCTAGAAAAAAATAAGGCGGAACGGCATATTCGGGGTGGCGAAGCCACAAGAAAAAAGTATCGTAGAGATCGTAAGGCATCATAAAGCAGGAAACTTATGCCTACTGTCGAACATGCTTCTGAATCCGACGCTATAAAAGGAGCACTATGCATGCTCGTAAAAGATATTGGTATTGACTTAGGAACAGCTAACGTCAACGTTTATGTACGCGGTAAGGGTGTAGTACTAGCTGAACCTTCCGTTGTGGCCATTGATTCCGAAAGCAGACGGGTTTTGGCAGTAGGCGAAGAAGCTCGACGGATGATCGGGCGTACACCTGGCAATATTATAGCAATTCGCCCATTAAAAGATGGGGTGATTGCCGATTACCGTGTTACTGAAATGATGTTGCGTTATTTTATTGAGAAAGTCTGCGGTCGGCGGCGCTTTTTCCGTCCGCAAGTTGTAGTATGTGTGCCATCAAGTGTGACCAGCGTTGAAAAAAGGGCAGCTTTAGAAGCTTGCATGGAAGCTGGGGCACGGCGTGTTACCCTTGTGTCAGAACCAATGGCGGCTGCCATTGGTGCTGGTATGCCTGTAGGCGAGCCCGGAGGTAATATGCTGGTTGATATCGGCGGAGGCACTGCCGATATAGCCGTTATATCTTTAGGCGGTGAAGTATTAAGCGAATCCACTCGTATTGCTGGTGATTCCTTTGATAACGCTGTCATTCGCTATATGCGCCGTGAATTGAATCTCATTATTGGTGAACGCACAGCTGAGGATGTTAAAATAGGCCTTAGTAACGTATTTCAACCTGATGCCGCTAAATTCATGGATATTCGTGGCAGAGATACTATCAGCGGCTTACCGCGCACTATTGCCGTTAATCAGTCGCAGTTAGCAGCTGCTTTAGAAGAGGCGGTACGCGCTATTGTGCAAGCTGTCCGCTCTGTTTTAGAGCGTACTCCACCTGAGCTTTCAGCCGATATCATTGATAAAGGTATTATTATGACCGGCGGAGGTTCATTACTGTGTGGCTTGCCGGAGCGTATTACTGCTGAGACAGGCATTCCCGCGCATTTAGCCGACGATCCTTTATCTTGTGTAGCTTTGGGCACTGGCCGAGTACTCGATACTCTAGACACCAAGAGTAGTCCCTTGCACGCTTACGTGCTAGCTAGTCGTACTTGAGGCGATGGCTTTGCCCAAAAATATTTTTACCTTATTTGCAATATGGTTTATTGCTGCCAATATGGCCATGCCGGTTGCGGCTCAAACATCTCCCGTAATATTAACCGAAGAAGAAATTGTACTTGTTGTGCAAGCCAGCATGCCTTACACATATAGAATATGGAAAGAACACACGCCACCGCGGTTAGTGGTAGACATTGCTGATAATCCAACGGCACCAGCGGCGGCTAATATACCAGAGGAGTTATCATTCACAGATCCGCTGGTGAAAAAGTTACGCCACGCTCAGAATGCACAGGGTGGTACTAGGTTGGTTTTTGATCTTGCCTATGTCATCCCTAATTGGTGCGACGAAGGATGGCTGGAAGAAAGTGATGATTGTTACCAGTTGATCATCAAAGTACCCCGCCTGTTTGTTCAGCAGCAAACATATCCCGTAGGGACCAATATCCGGCTAGCTTTGCAGCATCGAGGCGAAGCGTACGGGCCGGTATCTGTGAATGTTTTAGAAACTAATGTACGCCGCTCTCCTGTTCGGCTAGAGTTAGCACTAGCACACAATAGCATATTGGGTTTAGAATCAGTCCGTGCAATTGCCGAACGCAATGGTGCTCTAGCTGCTGTTAACGCTACATACTTTCATGTGGATGGTCAACCCTTGGGTCTCATGGTTTCAGCGGGTCTGCCCATCAGTCTCTCAATTTACGATCGCTCAGCTTATTTGATATTAAAAGATGGCAGTTACGGTATTGCGCGTGCAAGCTCACGTGTAGCCCTGTTGTTACCTGAAGGAAGTAGTATACCGGTTCATGGCTTAAATCGGCCACGTCAACCAGGTGAAATAGTTGTGTATAACCAAGCATTTGGGTCAACAACGCCCAAAAACCATGCTGTTCGGGAATTGGTTATATCCAATGGGCAGGTAGTAGCAGTGGGTAACGGAGGTACCCAACTCACGGCCGATGTCGTTGTAGTGGCTACCGATGCAGAGCATGATTTACAGAATCTGCCATTGGGTAGTCGTTTACAATTTAAATGGAGTGTATATTTACCGGATGAAAAAATAGAGATACCTGGTGAGCACATTTGGTTTGCCTTAGGTGCCGGACCGCGCTTGGTGCTGGCAGGAAAGGTGCTCATTACATCTGAGGAAGAACGATTTCGAGCTGATATTACAAGTGGGCGTGCTCCTCGGACAGCTTTGGGTATTACAGGCGAAGGCCATTTACTACTAGTGGTAGTGAATGGCAGGCAACAAGGCGTCAGTGAAGGAATGACCTTACAGAAACTTGCCGAATTAATGATTGAGCTAGGTGCAGTAGAAGCTATGAACTTAGATGGTGGCGGTTCCACCACTATGGTGGTGCGCGATAGAGTGGTTAATAAACCCAGTGCCGGCGAGCGACCGGTAGCCAGTGCGATTTTACTGTATGAAACAAATGAAATGGAGTGATTGGTTGATGGTAGGTTACCGGCCACAAGCGAGCCTAATAGCGGCAATAACAGTTGGTGTACTGTTGTGCACTCTTTCCTGGAGCGGTGTTCAGGCGGCT
Organism: uncultured Clostridia bacterium; assembly: GCA_964390985.1. GTDB lineage: Bacteria > Bacillota > Limnochordia > DTU080 > DTU080 > CAYMKM01. The sequence goes on from CAYMKM010000060.1 coordinate 3,391, forward strand.
GATATTTGGCCGGAAATTTTACCTATCAGCGAGGTAAAGGAAGGCCTGCACGGCATCGGCCTTACAGTAGTATCTGGCACCACCATTGAGGAATTCTCTGTGGAGATTCGCGGTGTATTGGAAGGGCAAGGGCCTTCTAAATCTTTGATATTGGTTCGAGTATACGGACCGGTTATTGAACGTACAGGTGGAATTGCTGCCGGTATGAGTGGCAGTCCGGTCTATGTAGACGGTAAGTTAGTGGGTGCGGTAGCTTATGGATTCGATATGGCTGATCACACACTAGGTCTATTAACACCAGCAGCCGATATGATTCTAGTGCAGCAGCTAGCCAATAAGGTGGCAGCAGATGAAGCTGAGAGCCTGGCCGCATTTCCGGCGGGTATTCCTATATCCGGGCAACTTATAAGGTCGGT
>CAYMKM010000060.1:3906-10922 GCA_964390985.1 uncultured Clostridia bacterium
GACGGTGGTTTTACTGGCTTTGGGCATCCATTCCTTAATCGGGGTACGGCCAATTATTTTGCTACGAGCGCTACGATCCATGAGACTGTGCGTAGTATACAAATGCCATTTAAACTGGGCTCACCTTTGGATGTAGCTGGTCGTTTGTTACAGGATCGCGGCGCGGGTGTGGCCGGTGTGCTGGGTAGCGATCCGGCTAACATTGCTTTGGAGGTTAATGTAAAAGATCGCACAAATGATTCTCGGCAATCTTTTAAGGCTCAGGTAATAAACGATGAAGCGTTGTCAACTCCTTTGCTGGCTATAGCTATGCTGGAGGGGCTAGACCGTGGTATAGATCGCATTGGCCGAGGGAGTGCACTAGTAAGCCTGCGAGTGGAATTGGCTGATACCACCCAGGTTATTACTCGTCACAACATGTTTTATAGCGCTACGGATATTACCGCTACAGCGTTGAGTGAAGTAGTACGTGGTATACAAGCATTACTTAATAACGATATCGGTGAACTTAAGTTACGCCGGGTAGTGTTAGAAGTAGACATAGAAGACGATAGGCAAACAGCACGTCTGGAAAGTGTGCGCGCCAGACAGGTGGCGTATCCAGGTGAAGTGTTAGATGTAGAGGTATGTGTGCGTCCGTTTCGCGAGGAACCATTGACCATGATAATGAAATTGAAAATACCGGAGAATGCAGTTGAAGGCACAGTTGGTGTTGTTGCTCGCGGTGGTGGCTACGGAATTGAACGTCTTTTGCTGGACGATTTCACTGAAGATCTAATTGGTTCGCAAGATGAAGACGAACTATTCGAGACCACTCAAGCAAAGGATCTAAATAATCTCATCACCACTCTTTTTGATCGGGATAAAAATAACGAAGTGGTACTTGAACTATTCCCCTATGATGATGAGGAAATGCCAACCCAAACGTCATTAAAATACGAGCAGATCGATAAAGAAAAAGAAGAATGGGATAATGAAACCGATTTATTACAGAAAGTGAAGGTTAAGTTACCCACTTCATGGGTGATACAGGGTATGATCACATTTGAAATAACAATTGTTAACCCCAAGAGTAACGAATAGGTATTTTTTGACTCAAATAAGTAGTGTTGGAGGGATCGAGCGGGCCGCGATAGACAATGATTGTCATTCCTGGTTATTGTTTAGTACAGGGAGCACTATGGGCGGCGACGAAATGAACTGCGCTCAACCCATAACCAGCAGGGGGTGCTCTTTTGTCGCTTTGGGTCAGCCGACGGGCGTTACTTTCGTCAACTATAATAATAATTGCCGCTGCTGGTCTGTTGGCTGGTATGCTAATGTTTGCTACCCCGGCTCTTGTGAGTCGGTTACCTGGCATTTCTGATGTGCGTGATGTAGTTAGTCGTACACTTGGCCAGGCACTGAATTTACCAGTTCATATAGATAGTATAAGCGTTGTAGCATTTGGTAACATGCGTTTACATGGTATTTCGGTGGAAGCTAATAGCGATAGCGCCAGTTTGCAGGCGGAAGTCAAGCAGCTTACCGTGAACCTTTCTTTGTGGCAATTACTATGTAAACGCGATATAGAGGCATCTATTAAACGCGTAATAATTAATGATCTGGTTGTTAGTACTACAGGAGAACTTGAGCAGGTACTTCAGTTAATAAAAGTGCAAGGCGAGAGCGAAGCAAAGTCCTTGCCTTTCCCTGTGGTTATAAGAAAGGTTACACTTTCCGGAGACAATTGGCAGGTCTATGAGAAGCAGATCACTCTTAGCTCAACTAATGCTGATTTAATTAGAATAGCACTTAGTAAATCAACAATAACTTTGAATGGTGAGGATCTTTTAACTGTTGCCGGCGTGGGAGTGTTGGCCGGTAGCCAGTTGCAACAAATCTTGCTGCGAGTAGATACACCCTACGGCAATGCCCGCATTGATGGCAAGGTAAGCTGGGATGCTCATGGTTTTTGGGATACACATATTAGTGTAGCCCAACTACGCCTGCCTTTTGGTTTCGGACCTCTAAAAACAACGCCTTTAATAGCCGTAGCTAATATTACTGGCCCATTTGCTACTCCTGGTGCAGATATTCGCCTTAATCAGGGGAAAGCAATAGTCAGCGGACAATTACTGTGGCAAGCGCCACGGTTAGTATTAAAAGATGGCCACGCTACACTAACACAGGGGGCATACCATGTTTCTGGGTGGTTTGATACTCACAAACGAAATTTAAGTATGGATGTGGTTGGCAACCAGGTGCCGGCACATGAAGCGCTCTCTTGGCCCGGCATGAGCTGGCCTATAACTGGCTTTGTTGATGGTCAGGTAGGCATTAGTGGCCCCTTTAATGATTTGGTATATCAAATAAATTTACAGGCAGTAAATGGCACAGCCTGGAAACAAGCGTTCAGTAATTTACAAGCACGTTTGCAGTATCATGGTGTAACCACTACACTAGATAACCTTACACTCATGTTAGCTGGTGGGCGCATAGATGGGTCCGGTCAGATAAGTGGTAACCAAATGCAATTGAAATTTATAGGCGAGAGTTTGCCGGCCGCTACGGTTTTAGCCGGTGCCCGGCGGTGGTTTAACGATCCTGGTTTAGCAGGAACATTTACCAAAATAGGTCAGCTAGATATTCAAGGTTTTCTACAGGGCGAAGTTCAAATAAACGGCACAGTGCAGATGCCGAAAATAACGGCTAACCTACAAATGCCGCGGGCACAGATTGCTGGAGTACCTGCTGGAAATTGGTCAGCCAGGGTAAATAACATGCCTGGAGTAGGTAACGCCCTTCTAAACTGGGAATTCACTGATTTTAAAGCTGTTATAGGTGCAGGTTCTCTTAAAGCTCAAGGGATTTTGGAATTTGGGCCAACATCGCCAAGTCATTTACTAAATGGTACTCTGGAGCATTTGTCTGGGGAGTGGTGGGCGCAATTAGGCGAAGCCCTTCTAAATAGGTTTGGCGAAAGTGCAGTTGCCAATGGAGTGACCCAGATTCCCAAACAACTACGGAAGGGAATGCTTGGTGGGCGCTGGCAGTTGATTTATGGGAGTGGACTAGGTAGGCAGAAGAATTTATCTGCCAACCTAAATATAGATGCAGTGGTAGGCGCACTACCGGTAAACATTAATTTGCAAGGTGAAGGTTGGATGGAACGCTGGCAGCTGACCAAGTTGGTTTTGTCTGCGGCAAATGGCACTGCTAAATTCACAGGTGGTTATAATGGCGGTAAACTGCAGGTAAATGGAGACTGTCGCAATTTACCAGCAGTATTGGTGGGTGAATTGGCCAACTTACCGCAATCATTATCAGGTAAATTACAAGGAGAATTACATGCATCGTTTGACGCAAACGGATTGACAGGACAGCTTTTCTGGGAAGCAGCTAACCTTGGCATAGATTCATCGCAGTTGACACAAGCAAGTGGGGCTCTTTTGGCTGCAAATGGCCGCTTGCATTTACAAGATTGGCAGGGTAACGCTGCTGGTCGAAAAGCACGGCTCGATGGATGGCTACCCTTGCCAGCCAGTTTGAGAGGGGTGCATCGAGCATCTGCTGTCGATTTAACCCTAGATATCCCATCGGGACCAGTAGGTCCGTTAGCAGCTTGGTTAGCTATAGCGCCATCGTTATCAAAGTGGGGTTCTTATCTACAAAGCGTTGACGGAACTGGACAAGCGCAATTAAAAGTGATGGGTCCCCTTAATGCATTAGCCTTTAACGGAGAAGCCAGCTTAGCGGGGGGGAAAATTGCTTTACCAGCTCCGTGGGGCCGGGTAGATCAACTGGAGATGGCATTACAGTTTAACGGCGATAATATACAGTTGACTAAGGCTAGTGGACAAGCTTTGGGTGGCCGCTGGTCAGCAACTGGCAGTGTAGGTATACAACCGAATAATGAAGTGATGTTGCAAGCACAGCTGACTGGAAGCGGACTCAAACCATCATTACCGGGTATGAGTGGTCAAGGAAGTGTTAATTTGCGGCTTAACGGGCCGTTGAATGAGCTACAGGTGAGCGGGACAGCCACATTGCAGCAAGGTGAAATAGATATATTAAGTTTGCATTTACCCGGAACAGGGGCTATAGGAAAATCGCCAATAAATCCTTACCTGGATATTAACATTAACGCCCAACGTCTACGCGTAAAAGCCAATTCATTGCTTGATGCGTTTATTGGTGGTTCGTTGCGGTTGAATGGAACTTGGCACGAACCAACCTTAAAGGGACAGTTAATTGCTGATCGAGGTCAACTGAACTATTTAGGTACTAATTTCGTCATAGACGAAGCTCAAATTGATTTTGCTCCATTTAGGGGGGTAATGCCAAGTTTATCCCTCGCAGCGACTGCGTGGTCAGGTCAGCATGTAATCACCCTGCGTATGAACGGAGAATACCCTTCGCTACAAGCTCAGTTGCGCTCGGACCCACCCTTGCCGCAACAAGATATTTTGGCCTTACTAAGCTGGCCTGGCCAAATGAGTCAAATAAATACCAGTGGCATTAACGTATGGGGTCAAGGTTTAATTGAAGTCTTACAAGGTCAAATTCAATCTAGTTTGGTAGATGGTGTAGAATCTACATTACGCTACAGTTTGGGTTTAGATCACTTACAGTTACAACCTAACTTTAGCGAGCGTAATCTGCGTATTTCTGCTGGTAAGTATATAGCTCCACGTGTTTACCTTTCATATGAGCGTACTATATTTGATCAGCCGCGCGATGAGCTGCATTTGGAATATCGCATGGATAATGGCTGGAAATTATCGGGTGGTTTAGATGAAGAAGGTGGCTTAAGCGTAGGTATTGAATTAAAGACAAAATTTTAAGGTTACTGCTGCCATATAAGCAGTATTACACCAAAAAGGCCAAAGATTGTTCTACAGATGTTGGCAGGTACGATTACAGTATGAAGAGAAGTTGCCAGCGGTTGAGTAAAAAAGAGCGAAGTACGTGCTTATGGGGAGGTTTATTGAATGCAGCGTATTAAACAGGTAACAGCCATCACACTTGCCTTACTTATGATAATGATGCTGACGGTAGCTGCCGCGCATGCAGAAACGAGTGCAAATAAACCCGTATTCTTGGTACGGGCAGTGGCCATAGCAGGGCTGAAAAGTGTACCCGAAATAACTGTCAGCGATCAGATAAAAAAGACTGTGGTAGGCAGTGAATTTAATGAAGATAATATACGCGAAGATATGAAAGCTATTATAAGTACGGGCTTATTTAAAGATGTCGAAGCCCGGTTAGCAGCGCACGAGGACGGGGTGAAAGTCACCTTTAATTTGGTGGAGAACGACATAGTCAAAAGCATTCGTATTGATACATCGGTGCTTGATTCTGTTACCTTACGGGGGTATATTCGGCAAAAAGAGGGTCAGGTGCTTAACGAGCGTTTACTGCAGGAAGACTTGCAGCAACTGCGCGACCGGGTGATCGAAAATCACGGTTATGTATTAGAGCCCACCGACATCACTCTGACAAAAGAGGGCGAAATGGTAATTGTGCTCACAGCGGCACGTGTGGCCAAGGTGGTAATTGAAGGGAATACAGAGACTCGTGATAGCGTTATTCGCCGAGAAATCGCTACCAAACCAGGCGAGTATCTAAATATGTCCAAATTGGAGAACGATATTCGCCGCATTTGGCACCTTGGTTTCTTTGACGAAGTGAAGCCGCTCTTCTTCATTGGCGAAAAGCCGGATGAAATCATAGTCCAAATTGAAGTGGTAGAACGAAAAACGGGCATGTTCTCTTTTGGTGGCGGATATAGCTCTGCCGATGGTTTTTTAGGGTACCTGGAATTTGCTGACGAAAACCTCCTGGGCCGCGGCGAAAGCTTGAGTATGCGCGGCGAGTTTGCTCAAAAAAAGGTTGGTTACGATTTAGGTTTTACAGAGCCGTACCTGTTCGGTACCCGTACTGCATTAGGGCTTAGCTTGTACAATACGACATCTACCCGCAGTAAGCTGGAGACTGGCGAAGAGGTAGAGAGTGATTATATAGAACGGCGGCAAGGTGGCGATTTATCAATAGGGCAGCCACTTGGGGAGTTTACTAAGGGCTCCATTAAGCTAAAGATTGAAGACACAAGCATTGAACCAAAAGCAGGTAGTTCGCTAGAAGCCAGTAAAAGCAAAACGCGTAGTATAACGTTGCAAACTAATACCGATACCACTGTGGATCCTTATTACCCAGTATCCGGTATGCGGTTAAATTTGGGCCTCGAATTGGCTGGCTTGTACTTGGGTGGCGATACACCTTTTTCTAAGTATACGGCGCAGCATAGTAGGTACTTTAAGGTAGGCAGCAACAATCAGGTGTTGGCTTTTCAGGTTGTAGGCGGCTTGGGCACCTCTCCCAATGGTAAGCTACCCATTCAGGAAGAGTTTAGGGTAGGTGGGGCTGAAACGCTGCGTGGCTATAAGTATGGAGCTATGCGGGGTGACCGCATGGTGCATATGAACAGCGAATACCGTTTCAAACTGAATAAAAATTTACAAGCGGTGTTCTTTGTCGATGGTGGACAAGCTTGGAGTGGTACAGGAGCACCGCCTGAACCGTTAAAGTGGGGTTATGGTGCAGGGTTACGCATAAACACGCCAATAGGTATAATGCGACTCGATTACGGAATTGGCGAAAACGGTGGTCAAACCCACTTTAGCTTGGGTCCCTCCTTTTAATTGATAATATATTTGTAGGCGAAAGGCGTGACAGTGTTGCAGATTAAAGTGAAATTGATCTGGCTAATGATTGCAGTTCTTATCGTGGTAGTTGGCGCTGGATCATGGATGGCTATGGCTTCCCGGGAAAGCGACATTGGTTTTATAGATTCGACGATTATTGAGAGCAAATATATAGTTCCATTGTTGCAAGGCCCGCTAGAGAAGGAACAACAAAAGCTACAACAAGAGTTCGATAGCAAAAGCAAGAATCTCAGCGATACCGCTAAGCAGAATTTGTTCAATGAGTACCAAGAACGTCTAAGCAACAAGGAAAATGAGCTCCTTGGTGAA
>CAYMKM010000061.1:0-10850 GCA_964390985.1 uncultured Clostridia bacterium
AAAGGAGCCCTGGATTTTGACGGCATGTTTGCCGATATTATTCAATATGTCCAGGAAGATCCGAATTCAACATACAAACTAATTATCGGCACCGATTCACAGCTTGCGGAGGAGACTTGCTTTGTAACGGCTGTTGTAGTGCACCGCATTGGCAAAGGTGGCCGCTATTATTATGCGCGCGATCATATGCGTATGAGTCGCTCATTACGTCAGCGCATTTATTACGAAACCTTCCGATCGCTTGAGTTAGCTAGCCGCTTAGCTGGTCGTTTAGCTGAAAACGGCCACGCTGACCTCAATGTAGAAATTCACTGCGATGTGGGTGAAAACGGGCGCACTAAGGATTTAATACGTGAAGTAGTGGGTATGGTGGTTGGTTCAGGTTTTGATGCACGCATAAAACCTGATTCGTATGGTGCATCTAAGGTTGCAGATAAATATACCAAATAAAAACCAACATAAACGGGGAACATACACTTAGACTATACAAAATGGTATTGACACGTATCAGTTGACGCTGGTACAATATATGACCATTCTTGACGGGACAACCAGCTTATGCTATAATTATGCATGTTGAGCAGGAAGGGTGGGTCGTCTATGGCGGTAAGAAAAAGCGGCCTTGAGCAGATCAAGCGCGACCTTGAAGCCTGCGTGGGTAAACATGTTAAGTTGAAAGCTAACCGCGGGCGTCGTAAGGTTATTGAGGCAGAAGGAGTTCTGGAGCAGACCTACCCCAAGGTTTTCGTCGTTAAGCTTGACGCGGCATCCAGCCCGGTAAAAAGGATGTCGTACTCGTATGCTGATGTACTAACATCAACAGTAGAGCTGGTAATTGACAATAATAGGGTGGGCGTAGCAAACCTGTAATTTAATCTGTTTCCAGAACTACAAATAGCGGGACCGACCAAGAAGGTCGGTCTTTTGCTATCTACTTAGCTTAACAGCGAGCATTTCCAAAATGTGATCAATGCGGTTAAAAATGGTAGCCATGCCCGATCCGGCAAAAAGCAAACCAAACGCCCTATTATCCTCAGTCACACCTAAAGAGCCACTATCGCCAGGCTGTCCCATGGGTGTGGTCACTATTTGGTTGACAAATTGGGCACTACGGTCTTCATCCAACTCCACATTTAAGGTGGCAGAGATCGCTCGCACTTGCCCTTTTGTCAAACCGCTGGTACGCCCACTCTTTTTGACTAACGTGGCCACTTCAACAACAGCAGTATCATCCACGATACCTATATCAAGAATGCTAGCGTCAATAAACGCTGGATCTAATGGTTTAGCTAAAGCAGCATCAATTAAGTTGCCGCTGCGGTGCTGTAATTTAATGCGTCGTGTATTGCTGGTCCGTCGCTTACTTAAATTAGCCGCAGAGTCCGAGTTAGTGATAATCGGTAGGTAATTATGAAGGCGGCCAATAATATCTCTGCTGGTACCACCGTCATATGCTCCTGGTTGATAAATAGGATCGCCAATGCTTGACCGCTTATCGAGGCCGTTGGTAGCGTTAGCTAATACATGGTTATTAGATAATATGAGCGGTGTACCTGTACGACGGCAATAGACTACTGCACCAAATGTGCCGGCTGATACTTTGTAATGACCAATGCTCATTCCAGGTTGGGCGGGGCGGGCATATTCAGTATGGGCATCAAGCAGCTTGATGCGACCAATCTCCACAACATCGGTGGGAACCGCACCAACTTTTTTAGGTATGGTATCGTTTAAGCTTAAAGCGGTTAGGGGTAGTTTTTGTTCGACAAAGGTGACTACACATGGTTCACTGGTTAACTCGCCTTTTACTTCCTTGTAGGCGACGCCACAACCGACAACATTCTTTTTGCTTAAAAGCATGTTCCTATAAGCTAACATAACCTTTCGAGCGTTGTGCATACATCATTCTCCTATAAGGTTCCTAAACTGATCGTATGCACGGATACCCAAACAAGTGTCAATATTCCATTGGTATCACTTCTATGTTTTTAAACTATGGCATAAAGATAGCTGCGCGAAACAGGGGGTGGCACCCGTGATATGGGTAAGAGGAAGGCGTGTGCCCCGCCTGCGATTAGGGGTTAAAGGAGCACATGTACTAACGCTTCAGCAGCAACTGGCACAAAAAGGTTACAACCCTGGACCAGCGGATGGTGTGTTCGGTTACCTCACTCAAGACGCTGTTTTATTGTTTCAGGCGGATTACGGGCTGCGGGTCGATGGAGTAGTGGGAGCAAATGTATGGGAGCTGCTAACACTGTGCGAAGAGGCACCTATGCCTCAGGTTTATGTGTTGGGCGCGGGAGAATCAATTAGTGATGCTGCTCGTGCGCTAGGCACAAACAAAGAGGCATTGCGGCGCATGAATCGGTTATCGGTTAAAGCCAAAGGATATCCCGGACAACGATTGGTTTGCCGCCGACGCTATGTGTTAGCGACCTTAGGTGTAAATTGGCGGAGTACCCACCTACGGTTGCTGACCAAGTGGGCCGATAGCATCAGCGCCATTGCCATACCAGCTAGCATATTAGGTACAAAAGATGCGGTGTTGCACCCACTAAGCGATGAGGTAGCAGCGTTAGCCAAACAAGCGGGCTGGCAGATGTGGTTAACACTGTATGCGGAAAGCACCAAAACCGAAGCAGGAGTATCTTTTTGGCGGTCCGCTCAGGCAACAGTCCAGGCAGCAGTGGAGTTAGCAAAGGAATATCGAGCCGGGTTATGGATCGATATTCGCACACTGTGTTGGGGAGAGGGGCCAAGGTTATTAGGACTAGTGCGTAAGGTGCGTACCGCCTTAGTAAGTGTAAAGTGCCCGGTAATGGTAAGTTTACCTCTTCCACCGTCTGGTGCAAGATGGCGGCAGTGGCTGACAGATTTAGATTACCCAGGTTTTGCAGCTGCTGCGAACCGCCTGGTACTAACGGAGCAACGTGCGAACCCTCCCAGCAGTTATGCTAGCGAGCGCCAACGATATCAGGAAGTAATACGACAAACCGCTGCCTGGCGCACTATGCTCAACGTAGATTTAGAAGCTGAAGAACGCGATGCCAATGGCTGTCTGCAGGCGACAATACCTTACTCTGTGGCGCTTACCCGGGCTTATACACAGCGTAAACGCCCAGAGTGGGAGAGTGAACGCTGCTTACTAAAGGCCACTTTAGATGATCATGTACTATGGATACCCAACAGGCAAACAGCGCGCATTCGATTGGATACAGTCAATAGGTTAGGAATGGCTGGGGTGGTACTCGGACCAGTAGGAGATGGAGATCAACGTATTTGGTCATTAATTAGCAGTCATTTTCCAACGTTTCGTGGGATTGTTCAGAATGAAAGCGACAGGCCTGGCATATAATCGGCCAGGAGTGTGTAGAGGGGGGGACGGTCTTGAGTCTCCGGTTGGAGCAAAAAAATTTGCATACGAGCGTATTGGTCGGTGAAAACAGCACACAGACAGTGATTGAAGGAACAATTACGATGCGTGCGGGTGAACCAGCAGTAGGCCGTGCCTTATTGGTGCGGGCCATCCCTAATTTAGGCAAAGCGGTAGCAGCTGAAGATCAAGTGAACCTGGAGGGTGTGCTTGATATAGAGTTTTTCTACGCCAGCATCACAGAAACGGAAGTAGCAAGCGATGAAGATGATGAAGCGACTGAGTTGATTTTGGAAGAACGGTTGGAGAAAAGTGTGTTCCCAGGCGTACTACCCTTCGCTTTTACCCTGGATGTACCTGGGGCGCAACCAGGTATGACAGTAGCCGCGCAAGCAAGGGTGGAGAGCTCTAATTTTGAGGTTCACAATGACCAGCGTACGGTGGATATTGACTTGGTCGTCAATTTTTCCGCTTCAGTCAGTACCACCGAGGAGCATGAGGTATGCCAGCGGGTTATCGCCAGTGGCGAGGTTAACCTTCAACAGCAGCAAGTACGCATGGCTTCAGCAGCTATAACCAGTCAAGATCATATTAAGGTTGAAGGGTTTTTGCCATTCGGGGGTCGCGTGTTGCCCGAAAAAGTATTAGCCTTATTTATACGGCCAGCTGCACCCGCGATTGTACGGGTAAGTGAAGGTTTTGTGCATGTTAACGGTCCGTTGGCGGCCAATTTACTTTATACGGCGCAAGATATCGGACCAGCCCAAGCTGATTGGGTGAATGCTGCTGCTTACCAAGCTGATGTGGCGGTGGCCGGTGTATCAGCACAGGCTAAAGCGGAAGTACAAATCACACCCAAAGTAGTTAGTTGGCAAGTCGTCGATACTGACGAGCAACGTGGTCTTATGTTTGTGGTTGAAATAAACATGCAGATTAAAGCGTACGAAGTTAAATCGGTTAGTATAGTGAGCGAAATATCGGCCGGGGAACCGTTGTTGGTGGCCTTTAGGCAGGAGAACCTGATATTACAGGAAGTGGTGGGCGAAAACAGTACGCAAACAATAGCAGAAGCCTTGCTAGAGTTACCTGCTGGCATAGCGCCTATGGAGCGTATTTTACATGGTGAGGCCTACCTAGAGGTAGAGGATGTGCATGTGCTAGGCGATAAAGTAGCTATAGAGGGCACCGCCAGCTTCAACTTGCTTTATGTAGGGCGTAGCGGTGATGCTACTAGCTTAGCCACAACATCGTGGCCGAAAAGTATTCCTGTGGAAGTAGAAATACCAATTACCGGGGCGGAACCTGGTTTAGAACGTCATGTAGATATTGAAGTGAACCATGTGCAGATCGACTTAATCAGCCGCGATTCGGTAGAAGTGCGTTTAGAGCTGAGTGCTAAAGCTAATTTGTGGCGAACGGTAGAGTTAGCAGCTGTGGTAGAAGCTGTTGAGGTGCCTCAACCGGTCACCAATCCGGCGTCGTATACCTTTGTGGTAATACGCGAAGGGGATACACTATGGAAGTTGGCCCAGCGTTATTACACGGACGAAGCCGCATTGGTAGTGGCTAATAGTTGGTTGGGCGAACAAGAAATGCAATTGCCGGTGGGCAGTAAAATATGCATACCAAAAACAAAACGCGGCGTAGCATAATAGCTGGTAAACAGGCTCTTATTTGGGTTATATGTGTAAAGGGGCGTCCTACCTATGGGTGCCCCTTTACGTTTTGTGCGCTAAACAAAGGCAGGAATGCTGTATGAACAACAGAATTCAATTATAATACCCATGCAAGTGTAACCTTGCGTTAGGAGTATTGGGCCGGAAAGAGGTGGGCTGAATGAGCAAGATCCGCAACATTTTCCGTGGTAAACAAAAACCTGTCACTTTGAAACCCGGTACTGATAAGCGTCAGGCTGCGGGGAAACGAGAGGTACCCGATGGTCTATGGGATAAATGCCCGCAGTGTAAAACAATGATATTCCGAAAGGATCTGCAGCGAGCGCATTATGTGTGTAGCAAATGCGGATACCATTTATCGGTGGGGGCTCGGGAGCGCCTGCGTCAACTGGTAGATAATATAGAGCGGTTTGAGGAGTATGATGCACAGTTAACAGTGGATAACCCCATTGGTTTTCCGGAGTACGAAGCTAAAAAAGAACGGGATGAAAAGAAAACTCACGAAAACGAGGCCGTAATAACTGGCAAGGCCACAATTAACCAGCACGCAGTGGTTTTAGCGATTATGGAATTTGGATTTATCAGTGGTAGCATGGGTTCTGCTGTTGGTGAGAAAATAACCAGAGCGTTTGAGCGAGCCATTGCCGAGGGACTACCAGTAGTAACAGTATCCAGTTCTGGTGGAGCACGTATGCAGGAGGGCATTATTTCCTTAATGCAGATGCAAAAGACTGCGGCTGCAGTGGAGCGACATAGTCGGGCTGGTTTACTATATATTTCCGTTTTGGTGCATCCTACTACAGCTGGAGTATATGGTAGTTTTGCTTCGCAAGGTGATATTGTGATATCTGAACCGGGAGCTACAGTAGGATTTGCTGGTAAAGCAGTTATTGAGGCAGCAGTTGGTCGGCGTATACCGCCTGATTTACAACAGGCAGAAACAGTGTTTAAAAACGGTTTTATCGACGTTATAGTGCACCGAAGCGAGTTGCGTACCACTATTGGGAAGCTGCTACAGCTACACAACACACCCGTTCTTCCGGAGGCCGAAATAAATGTGCCAACAGAAGATGAAGGAAATGCAGAAGAGCCTGTAGTTGCTGAACCAACACCGGCGGAGGCAGTGCAAACAGATGCCGACCCTACTCCGGTAACTAAGCCCAAAAAGCGGTCTACGCGCACTTCTCGTTCGTATTTGCGGCGTAAACAGGATTAGAATGGCGAAAGGAGCGGTATTCTCCGGTGATTGATTCTCGGCGTTTGTTTAAACATTTAATTTTGGTGGTAGGCTTGGTAGCCTTGGCTGCTGGTGTAGGTATGGCGGCAAGTGCACCAGCACTTAATATAGAGGCTGAATCAGCAATTTTGGTAGATGCCCAAAGCGGTCAGGTGTTATTTGAGAAAGACGCTGATTTACTGTTACCTCCGGCTAGCATGGCAAAGATCATGACTATGTTGCTTGTTATGGAAGATGTAGATGCTGGAAGGATAAAACTGACGGATCAGGTTACCACTAGTGCTTATGCATCGATGATTGGCGGCTCGCAGGTTTACTTAAAGGAAGGGGAAGTTTTCACTGTTGAGGAGCTCTTAAAGGCCGTAGCCATTCACTCGGCCAACGATGCAGCAGTAGCACTGGCCGAGCACGTTTCGGGTAATGTGGAAGTGTTTGTCGATGCCATGAATCGACGCGCTCAGCAATTGGGTATGAAAGAGACTTATTATGCTAACCCGGATGGCTTGCCCTCTGAAGCTGGGCAACCACCAACACTTTCCTCAGCTCGGGAGTTAGCCATTGTGGCTCGGGAGCTAATTAAACACCCCAAAATACTGCAGTGGAGTTCTATACAGCAAGCAGATTTTCGCACGGAGCCTAAATCTATTTTATACAACACTAACAAGCTAGTGGGCCGCTATGCGGGGCTAGATGGGCTGAAAACCGGACATACCGAAGAAGCGGGTTGGTGTTTAACAGCCACTGCCAAGCGGGGAGATGTGCGTTTAGTTAGTGTAGTAATGCGCACCGCTAGTGAAGCCGAACGGCAAAAACAAACAGCAACCTTGCTAGATTACGGTTTTCGCAACTTTACACGCACAGAAGTGCTACCAGAAGGTGCCGAAGTGGGCACTTTGCGTGTACGCAATGGTTGGCCAGGAGCCATAAAGGTTATAACTGATCAAGCGCTGGCGCCGTTAGTACCGCGGGGATTTTCAGAGCCAATAATAAAGGAAGTAAGGCTAGAGAAAGTAAGCGCTCCCCTTAAGGCAGGGCAAAAGGTGGGCGTGGTAATAGCTAAAGTTGGCGATCAAGAATTAGCAAGAGCTGACGTAGTTCTCCCGCGCGATGTAGATAAGGCTAATTTTTTCATTATCTTTTTACGTTGGATAAAAGGATTAGTAACGGGCTTATTTCACTAGAATAGGTAGACGAGAACACGAACATTATATGGAAGGAATTGAAAGGTCGTTCGGTGAATAGGAGGCGATAGGCTACGGGGGTGATAAGGTGCGCACTATACTAGCGCCGGCTAAGATCAACCTGGTGCTAGAGGTAGGCGAAAAGCGTGCCGATGGTTACCATGAATTAGCTACTGTATTTCAGTCTATACCTATATTTGATCGCATAGTAGTGCAGTTGATCCCCCATGCAACCACGGATATTGATTTGACGGTGCACGGAGCCCGCCTACCGGAAGGTCCGGGGAACTTAGTGTGGAAAGCTGCTCGTTTGTTAGCAGATGCTACTGGTCGGCAGCGGGCTGGTATAAGTATTCGTGTGGAGAAAAATATACCAGTAGCAGCAGGTTTGGGTGGTGGCAGCTCCGACGCTGCAGCAACCTTGCAGGCATTAGCTGCTTTGTGGCAAGTGTCAGATAATCAGTTGCTGTATCGGCTGGCAAAGGAGTTAGGGTCGGATGTGTCATTTTTCTTGCGGGGTGGGTCAGCATTAGGGCACGGCCGTGGCGAAATATTGACACCAGTGAAGCTGCCCCCAATGTGGTTAGTGCTGGCAAACCCGGGTGTTTCTTGCAACACAGCGGCTGTGTATGCTAATTATGTTGCTGGGCCACGCCGCCAACTTGGTCATTATTGTGGGGAATTACTAGCCGTTGCCAACGATGGAGCATCAGCAATGGCCGCCAAACTGCATAATGATTTAGCCTCTTCAGCGCTGCAGTTAGTACCTGCTAGTAGGCGTTTACTGGAAGAGATGCTACAAGCTGGTGCTTTGGGAGCTACGGTAAGTGGTAGTGGTGCTACCGTTTTTGGTATAGCTGCTAATGCTAGCCAAGCGCAAATAATTGCCGAGCGAATAAAGGCCACAGCTAGCTGGGTATGGTGGGGTTCTTCAGAGCATAGAAGCAACGGAGGTGGGGGTTAATGACCTGGCGTTTACAACCAATAAAGCTAGATAATTATAAGCCCCTACGCGAACTAGTTTTCGAAAATATACGGGAAGCCATTATTGATGGTCATTTAAAACCAGGCGAAAGGTTAATGGAGATCCAACTTGCAGAAGAGTTAGGCGTTAGCCGTACACCCGTGCGGGAAGCTATCCGCAAGCTTGAATTAGAAGGTTTCGTGGTGATGATTCCCCGCAAGGGCGCTTATGTAACTGATATATCTATTAAAGATATCGCTGATGTATTTGAATTGCGTTGGGCCCTAGAGGCTTTAGCTGCCGAATTAGCAGCCGAAAGAGCTACTGAAGAAGAAATAGAGCAAATGGAACGGCACCTTTTAGAATTGGCTAAGGTGGTAGAGGAACAGGATGTAAAAAAGATTGTAGAAATAGACACCAAGTTTCACGAAACTATATATACTGCCAGCCGCAACAAGCGCTTAGGGCAAATTTTATCGCTGTTAGGTGAGCTAATTCAAAGATATCGCACTCTCACGCTATCCAAAAGCGAACGTATAAAGGTGACAATGGAAGAACATCGTGCTATTGTGGAAGCTTTGGCAGCCCGCGATCCGCAAAGGGCTGGCCGCCTGGCGCAAGAGCATATAGAGAGCGCAGAGAACAGCTTGATGGACGTATTAGCTTTAGATCAAGCGAAAGGGAAGAGACAAATATAAAATGCTTGTCGACGCGATAGTACTAGCAGGTGCTCCGAACACAGGCAAATTGCAAATGTGCAGTGACGCTGCATATGAAGCGGAAATAGACATTAACGGTAGAACAATGGTCGATTACGTGTTGATTGCCCTACGGCAATCATCGCACATTGGCCGCATTATGCTGGTGGGTCCCGCTCAGTTGCGTGAGCAAATAAGCGCTCCCGATGTTGAACTTGCCCTAGCGGGAGAGAGCATGATAGAGAACATCAGTATTGGTATTGAACAACTGCAACCAAAAGGGAAAGTATTGCTGATCACCTCTGATATTCCCATGATAACAGCGGCGGCGATTGATGATTTTCTGCAGCTGTGTTCAGCACATAGTGCCGATATATATTACCCGGTAGTAACCCGCGAGGCGAACGAGCAAAAGTATCCGGGCGTGCATCGCACCTATGTGCATGTAACCGAAGGCGTATTTACAGGTGGCAATTTAGTGCTCCTTGAACCAGCAGTGTTATACCAAGGGTACAAGGTGTTAGCCCAGGCCATTGATATGCGGAAGAAACCCTGGCAACTAGCGCGGTTATTAGGTCCTAGTTTTTTATGTAAGCTGATGGCCAAAAAGTTATCAATTAAAGAGATTGAGCAACAAGTATCGGTTGCGTTGGGGTATCAAGGCCGAGCTATTTTCTCATCTTATCCTGAGATAGGTATTGATGTAGATAAACCCAGTGATTTAGATATAGCGCGCAGAGAATTGGCTAGATGCCGGAAATAACGGTTGGGGGTAGAAATATGCGGCGCAGTGAACGCATGGCAGTTATCACAAAAAAACTTACCAGCAACCCCAACCAGCTGATCTCTTTATCGGATTTCAGTGACACCTTAGATGCAGCTAAATCTACTATTAGTGAAGATTTAGCCATCATTCGCCATGTTTTCGGCAGTTTGGATTTAGGCCGCATTGAAACGGTGGCCGGTGCTGCTGGTGGTGTGCGTTATGTGCCTAGCATGAGCGATGCCGATATAGTTACCACAGTGCAGCAAGTATGCGAGGAGCTAAGCGACCCCAACCGCATTTTACCAGGCGGCTTTTTGTACATGTCTGACATAACTTCAGATCCCTCGCTAATGAGCAAGGTAGGAGTGGTATTTGCCACTCGTTTTGCGCACACAAACCCCGATGTGGTTGTAACGCTGGAAACACGGGGTATTCCCATCGCTCTTATGACAGCTAGAGCGTTTAATGTACCACTCGTTATTGTACGACGGGTGTCGCGAGTGACTGAGGGTACGGTAGTTACCATGAATTATGTATCGGGTTCGGCCAAACGCATTGAGACTATGTCGTTATCGCGTCGAGCGCTAGAGCCACAAACCCGGGTGTTGGTGATCGATGACTTCATGAAAGCCGGAGGTAGTGCTCGCGGTTTGGTTGACTTGGTAGCAGAATTCCGCGCCGAAGTAGTGGGGATAGGCGTGTTGGTGGAAACGCTAGAACCCGCGCATAAGCTGGTGCGTAATTACGAGTCCTTGGTGGTATTAGAGAAAGTGGATGAAGAAAATCGGCAAGTGATAGTACGACCTAGCAGCTGGGTAAGCAGCAGTTGACCTCAGATCAGACAGATGATATACTGTTTTTCGCTGGCTTTAGCGTTGGGGAGTGGTGAAACGGCATCACGGCAGACTTTGGATCTGCTTTTCCAGGTTCGAGTCCTGGCTCCCCAGCCACT
>CAYMKM010000062.1:0-10784 GCA_964390985.1 uncultured Clostridia bacterium
CAAGTTGATGTGGAGTCTGTGGTTAACCCGTAGGGTTATCCATGGAATCCACCATCAACGGCATATCCATAAGCACGCAAGCCAGGTGTAAAATTAGGGTCATTCCCTTTTTCTAGTATGGTATCTAACTGGCGATTGGGGGGTGAATCGGAACTGCTGTTTTGATGTGTTCCTTTAGGTAATGCCCAGAGCAGGGCGTTTGGTAGAGTTACAATAACATTCATGCTATGGGGGCATGCGAGCCGGGTGCATTTTGCACGTTTTGTACACGGTTGGCGTTCCTAACAATTATAAATTCGAACAGCGGCGAATTTGACCGTACCTGTGCAATAACAGCTAATGTACGGAACCTACTTCACCGCATCAACACAAAAAAGGGTGCCTCGGACTTTGAGACACCCTTGCTTCATATTACTTTTTCACACTTGCTTTGTTTTTCCTCAGCAATTTTTGTTCCACTTCTCGGATGATAAATGTGGGCGAAAAGTTACCGACATAACGCACCCTACCATTTATTGCTACAATGGGTAGCGCCTTCACCCCTTTATCCAGCAGCTTAAGTACCTGTGGGTACTCCTTAACCGCCGATGCGGTGATATCATAATATCGACAAACTACAGAAGACCCAAAGCGTTGATTTAAACGCTTAGAAAAAGATGCTGTGATCTCCTCCAGAGATCGGCCTTTATTTCAACCAAAACATAAACGAGTTGTTCCCGCGGCAAAGACAGCTACTTCTACCGGTTTTTTCGATGGTGTTTTTTTGCGCACGGAGCACCGCTCCTTCCCAATGCCTGTGGCATTGTATGCACCCTGCGCTACTGTTTGTCACTCGTTGTTATCTAGGTCGACCAACATTCCTGGTTGAAGTGCAGGCTGCAGATAATGAGCCGGGTCTGTGGAAATCAGACGAATAATGCGCCCTTGACCCCCATCAATCGGTTCCACCTGCATTTGAATATTACCGCGTTCAATAAGCACAAACTGGCGTTCATCAGCATAAAGCTCGGGAAACAGTGATTCTATGGGTGCGATCGTGTAAAACATCATGGGTACATACCACCTGTGGGCTGTGTGCTTTCAATTCCTGGTATAGGTTGCTGGAATTGATCAATCGTCGTTTTTTGCTCAATAAGATAATCCAGCTTGGCTAATGCTGTGCCCAAACCACCCACCTCATCGATCATGCCCACCTCAACAGCCTCTCCCCCCACCAAAACTGTGCCCACATCGCGTACCAACTCACCTGTGCGAAACATTAATTCGCGGAGCTTTTGTTCGCCGATACGAGAATTATTTACAATGAAACGCACCACTCTGTCTTGCATTTTATCTAGGTATTCGTATGTTTGTGGTACGCCAATCAGCAAACCAGCGAGCCTGATAGGATGAACCGTAATAGTAGCCGTCTCAGCAATAAACGAGTATGTAGCAGCCACAGCTATTGGCGCACCAATAGAATGACCCCCACCTAAAACCAAAGCAACCGTCGGTTTAGATAGCGTCCGCACCATTTCTGCGATGGCCAAACCAGCTTCAATATCGCCGCCAATGGTGTTCAAAATAATTAAGACACCTTTAATACGTGCGTTTTGCTCAATGGCTACCAACTGGGGAATAACATGCTCGTACTTTGTGCTTTTGTTTTTTGGTGGGAGGAGCGTATGGCCTTCTATCTGGCCAATAATAGAGACAAGGTGAATACGCGACTCCATTCGCGGCGGTGGTTGTACTTGCCCAAGCTGTGTTAGCAACTCTGGTGACTGAAAACTACCACCATCAGCATTTTCGTTTGGTTCTCGCAACATGAATTCCTCCCCGCAGTCACCATATAGTATCTTCCTGCAGGGCCTATTTCATGTCGCGAAATATTTATATTTCCAGCACTACCGGGATGATCATGGGCCGTCTACGAGTACGTTCCCAAAGAAAACCAGAGAGGGTCTCCCTTACCAGGTTTTTAATTTCCGAAATACTGTACAAGCGTTCGGAAGAAGATAACACATCTTTTACTTTCTCTTTTGCCTCTTCCAGCAATAACTCCGATTCGCGTACATAAACAAAGCCTCGCGAAACAATTTCTGGTTCTACGGGCATCACTCCGATGCGGTTTTTAAACGCCAACGATATTACCAGAACACCATCTTGTGAAAGCTGCTGCCGGTCACGCAGAACAATAGTGCCTACATCACCTACACCTAAACCATCTACCATTACAGACCCTGCTTGTACTTTACCAGTACATTGGCAACTTCTCTCGTTCATCTCTAGCACATCGCCAGTTTCTAATAAAAATATCCTGGATGAGGGAATACCTACTGTTTCCGCCAACCGAGCATGATGTACCAGCATACGATACTCGCCATGCGCCGGTACAAAATAGCGAGGACGGACCAGGTTCAGCATCAATTTTAATTCCTCTTGACTGGCGTGACCGGATACATGTACTCCGGAAAAAGCATGGTAAATAACGTCGGCACCCTGCTTAAATAGTTGGTTAATTGTCCTACCGATTGGACGCTCGTTACCGGGAATTGGCTGGGCGCTGATAATAACTGTATCACCAGGCAGAATCTCTATGTGTCGATGCTCCGCCATAGCCATACGAGTAAGCGCAGCCATTGGTTCTCCCTGACTACCAGTGGAGATAATGACTATTCTATCGGAAGCGTAATCATCTAAATCGGCTAGATCAATAAGCAGGTTGTCGGGCACATTTAAATAACCCAAACGAGTAGCTGTGGCAATATTATTCACCATGCTTCGGCCTACCACGCATAACTTACGGCCAAACCTAACACAGGCGTTTATTACCTGCTGTATGCGGTGGATATTCGAAGCAAAGGTAGCCACAACAATACGCCCACTGGCTTGTGCAAAGGAATCCATAAATGTGTCCCCTACTACGCTTTCCGATAATGTATAACCTGGACGTTCGGCATTTGTGCTATCAGAAAGCAGACACAACACACCATCTGAACCTAACTGAGCTAGTTTTTGCAGATCAGTCACTTGGCCATCGATGGGGGTAAAATCGAACTTAAAATCCGTAGTATACAATAGTGTGCCCGCTGGTGTATGCACCGCTATTGCCACCACATCAGCTACACTGTGATTTACATGTATGAATTCTAAGCGTAAACAGCCTAGCTCCAAAGAATCCCCGGCTTTAACCTCGCGCCGCTCTGTCTCTTTGGCTAGACCTTTCTCTTCTAATTTCGATTCGAGTAAGCCTAAAGTTAACCGTGTTCCATACACAGGTGCCTTTATTTTACGCAATACATAAGGCAACGCACCTACATGATCCTCATGAGCATGGCTTAAAATAATAGCTCGTACCCTATTGCGGTTCTCTACTAAATAAGTTATATCGGGGATAACCAAATCTACCCCGAGCATATCATCTTCTGGAAACATAGAACCGCAATCAAGTACTATCAGATCATCACCGTAACCAACCACCCACATATTTTTGCCTATTTCACCCACTCCGCCCAAAGGGACTAGAGTGATGTTTGCATCGTTTGTGTTCAATAATGTACCACCTTAATACTGCTCGCTGCACCCTTTGACGAGCCGCCAGAATGGTGCTGCAATAATTTTATTTTACTCATTGGCAGAAGTCATACCATGTTTTACGTACAATCTCCTTTTGATTGTCATCAAGCGGAATAAGCGGTAAACGCACTGGTCCACTATCTAACCCAACTAGACTCATAGCCCATTTAACCGGTATAGGGTTGGTAGTGATAAACAAGGATTTAAACACCGGACCCAAGCGGTTATACATAGCTTGCGCCTGCTGCAATCGACCGGCATGAAAATCCGCTACCATCTGTTGAATCTCTTTACCTACTAAGTGTGCAGCCACACTTACCACTCCGTAACCACCTACTGATAACGTGGGCAATGTAAGGCCATCATCGCCCGAATATATGGTAAAAGAGGGCGGAGTGAGACGTCTAATAGCTGCCACCTGATCTAAGTTCTGGCTGGCTTCTTTAACAGCAACCACATTTGGCGCTGCTTCAACTAAGCGAGCAAATGTCTCTGGCAGCATATTGATCACTACTCGAGGCGGAATGTTATATATCATGCACGGTAAATCGACACTTTGTGCTATCGCTTTAAAGTGTTGAAAAAGCCCTTCCTGCGGTGGTTTGTTGTAATAGGGCACCACCAGCAACAGACCGTCAACACCCGCTTTGGCTGCAGCTTGCGACATCTCAATGCTATGCTGTGTGTTATAAGATCCTGTCCCGGCCATCACCTTTGCTCTACCTTGAACAGCCTGCTTTACAGCAGTGTATAGCGCCAGCTTTTCTGCATCAGTCAAAGTAGGTGATTCCCCGGTAGTTCCTGTTACTAAAATGGTGTCAGATCCGTTCTCCACAAGATAATTAGCCAGTTTCTGCGCCTGATCAATATCTATAGAAAGATCGGAACGCATGGGTGTAACCATGGCTGTAATTACCGGACCGAATATTTTACTCATCCGACTACCTCCTTATTATTACATGCGAAGCAATATTTAACTCTTTTACAAACCAAACTCATCGTGAAGTGCTTTCACTGCCAAAGCTACTCCTTCTTCACGAACTAAACAAGATATGTTGGCATGCGAATCAGTGGTCTGGTAGATAGCGATATTAACCCGTGCCAAAGCCGAAGCAATACGCCCCATTATACCCGGTACGCCATGCATGCCAGCACCCACAGCAGAAACCTTAGCAAACCCCGGTTCCAACTGGGCTGCTAAACCAATGCCGGAGATAACATCTCGTGCTTGATCAGCATCGGTTGTGGAAATAATACATTGGATCTCTTTTGGCGTGAGATGAATCATATCTACACTAATATCACTATCGCCCAACGCTCGGAACACCCCGGCCACTGTTACCGGACCTAAGGAACCTGATAAATCAATTTGCACTTGCGTACGGTCAGGTACATGGGCGATACCTACCACCGGACGATCACTTGTCATTTTATCTACACCACTATCTAATCGGCGGTCAGTAATAAGCGTACCCAAGCCTTCACCCGAGGTAGACCGTACCTTTAAAGGCAAACGACCTTCTCTGGCAATTTCTACCGCCCGCGGGTGAATAACTCGGGCACCCAAATGCGCCATCTCCACCACTTCCGAGTAGGTAACATGCGTTAAGGTAGTTGCGTTAGGCACGATGCGCGGATCTGCGGTTTTCACCCCATCTACATCAGTGTAGATTTCAACCAACTCGGCTGCCAGGGCTACTCCTAAAGCGACGGCCGTTGTGTCGCTAGCCCCTCTTCCGAGCGTAGTAATATCGCCACTGGCTGAAGTGCCCTGAAAACCAGCTACTACGGGGACTTTCCCCTCTTCCAACTCGTGCTGAAGCCGCTCAGCGCCAATACGCAGAATGCTGGCCTGACCATGGTGTTCGTCCGTCATTACGCCTGCCTGGCCACCAGTAAGCGCCACAGCCGGATGCCCTTTGCTTTTCAGTGTCTGAGCCATTACAACAGCTGAAATTACCTCGCCGCACGACATTATCATATCAATTTCACGACCAACTTGTGGTCCGCCAGTTTCGCGTGCCAACTTAATTAAGGTATCAGTGGCGTAAGGGTCTCCGACACGACCCATAGCGGACACCACCACTACCGGACGATACCCTTCCGACATAGCGCGCACTACATGGCGTACCACCAATTCCCGTAATGAGCTGCTAGCTATTGACGTACCGCCAAACTTTTGTACCACGATTTTCAAGCTAATCGTCACCTGCCTGGTAATAAATCATGCTGCAGCACGTACTCAGCAATCTGTACAGCGTTCAATGCAGCGCCTTTGCGGATTTGATCACCCACTACCCACAAGTTCAAACCAGCCGGCACACTATTATCCTCACGAATTCGACCAATATAAACACTATCTTTACCTGATGTATATAGTGGCATCGGATATTCCAAAGCAGCGGGGTTATCTTGTACCACTAAACCCGGGGTGCGGCTAAATAGCTCCCGTGCTGCATCCACCGTTATCTTCTTTTTCAATTCCACGTTAATACTTTCCGAGTGACTACGAAATACAGGCACTCTTACAGTGGTAGCAGTGATAGGTAACTCTGGCTCGTTTAGTATTTTCTGAGTCTCCTTCACCATCTTCCACTCTTCTTTGGTATAGCCCATTTCTTCGAAGACATCAATGTGAGGAATGAGGTTAAATGCAATTTCAGCAGTGAAAGCTTGCGCAGGTGCATTCTTCTCACCTATAGCATAAGCCTTCGTTTGCTGTGCCAGCTCCTGCATACCCTTAACGCCAGCCCCCGAAACCGCCTGATATGTGGAGACAACTACCCTTTTAATACCAGCTGCGTCGTGTAATGGCTTGAGAGCCACAACCATTATTATAGTGGAGCAGTTTGGGTTAGCGATAATTCCCTGATTCCACGATATATCTTTGGCGTTTACCTCTGGTACCACCAATGGTACCTTCGGATCCAGACGATAAGCGCTGGTGTTATCTATTACCAGCGCTCCGGCTGCTACAGCATGAGGAGCGTATTGCAAACTAACACTGCCGCCAGCGCTGAAGAAGGCGATATCAACATCGGCAAAGCTAGCAGGAGAGACAGCCTCAACGGTAAGTTCACGTCCACCAACCGTTATTTTCTTACCAGCACTACGCTCTGAAGCCAATACCTTAAAGTTGGCATAGGGAAAGCTGCGTTCCTCTATCAACCTAATTAATTCCTCACCTACGGCTCCGGTAGCTCCTAATAGTGCCACATTCACTTTACGCATGGTTTTTTCCGCTCCTTTAACTGGGGCCGTTGGCTACCAACTTACCGCACTTCCCGCTTTCGGCGTTCACGCAATACGGGTTGTAGCTGGCACCCTTTTAATGCTGCTATTATAGTATCTGGTATCAACGAAAAATCAGCAACACAAGATCCAGGCTTAGCAGTAGGGTTATCCTGGCCTAACGGTACTAAAAAGATGTTACGGGTTCCTAAAAGCATACCTATATTTCGAGCATTGTTACCTAAAGCATCGTTGGTGGAAATAGCCAGCACCACGGGCTGTAAGTTACGCAGAGTACCCTTGCAGGCCATTAACACCGCCGTATCGGTTATACCGGCAATCAGTTTTGCTAAGGTATTACCCGTGCATGGTGCCACTAAAAAACAATCGTACTCCTTTTTCTGACCCGCTGGTTCCACTTCAGCAATAGTGGCCAGGGGTTTAAGCCCTGTTAACTGCGTTACTCTCTCTATCAAATCGGCAGCCTTCCCAAAACGGGTATCAGTCTGCGCCACCGCAGGTGATATTACGGCTTGTACCTGCGCTCCTGCTTTTATAAGACACTCTATTTGCGGTAATACCTCTTCATAACTGCAATGCGAGCCAGTAATGCCCCATCCTATCCTAACTCCGCGTATATCTAACACCATGACCACCCCTTTATCCGGCCGAATTCGGTCGTTATAGGGGGCTGTTGTCAGCTTTTTTTAACGGCACGCCTCAGCAAGTAAGCGCGGTATGGTGCGGGCTAATACTTGCCCAGCGGTCCTTGGCGCTACTCGCCCAGGAATCCCCAGATCGAGAAAGGCTTTGATACCCCGCGCCCGCGCAGTAGCAAAATCAGTGCCGCCAGGAGCAGACGCTATATCGATAATCAGCGCTGTGATCGGTAACGCTTCCACAACTTCAGCGGTGACGACAAGGTAAGGTACTGTGTTAAATAAGCAGTCTGCCTTGGCCGATACCTCTGATAAAGACGATATAGGTGCTGCCTTCATGCCCATTTCCCAAGCGCGAGCCTGCTGTGCTGGGTTGCGAGCTACTACTGTTACATAAGCACCCAGCCCTTGCAACATACGGGCCAAAGTGAAGCCGCATCGGCCAAAACCCACAACCACGCTGTTACTGCCGTGTAACGTGATTGGCATCTCCGCCATCGCTCTATAAATTGCTCCCTCAGCTGTCGGAATAGAGTTGAGGATAGCTATTTCGTCATTTGCTGCAGTTTCTATAACTTTTACGTTATAACGGTCCGCTAGTTGATGTACCAATGGGTTTGCAGAACCTATCAGCACTATTTTACCAGCCATAACCGCAAATGCAGCAGCATCTAATATTAATGGTGGCGAAGCCTGATCCATGTGGGCTTTTACACGACCAGTTGCATCAACACCACTTAAAGGGAGTACAACCGCGTGGGCCCCAGCAATGGCCTCCAGCAACGGTAAGCATTTAACCTGGTTTAATTCAGGTCGCTGCGGAAACCCAGCCATGCGAACAAGAGCACCTTCTTGTAATAACGCCTGGCACAAGATGATCTCTCGCTCGTCACCGCCCACGAGTGCTACTGTAATGCCCGTGAGCCTACCCGACAAGGTCGTTCCCCCCCGATCTCGACCCGGTTAACCGTAATCAGACAACGTTCCCCGGACGCTAGTAATATATGACTCGGCCTGCGGAACAGGTGCCTGTACGGTTTGGACATCGCTACACCTGAAACATAAGGTGTTCCAGACCATACACTAGACCCTGACAGCTGCCCACACGGCGTATGGCCAATAATACACCGGGCATAAAGGCGGCACGGTCGAGGCTATCGTGTCTAATAGTCAAAATTTCGCCAGGTCTGCCAAATAATACTTCCTGATGCGCCACTAAACCAGGTAACCGTACGCTATGGATATGTATGCCGCCTAAGTCTCCTCCACGCGCGCCAGACAACCTACTCTCTTCAGTGGGGTCCTCTCCACTACCTTGCCATGTCTCTTTTATCATTTCTGCAGTTTTTATGGCTGTACCTGAAGGTGCATCCTTTTTTTGATCGTGATGTAGCTCAACAATCTCCACACCTGGGAAAAATTGGGCTGCTTCACGGGCAAAACGCATCATCAATACTGCACCCAAAGCAAAGTTTGGCGCATGCACCACCGCTACCTTGTTTTCTACAGCTAACTCATGCAAGTGTTGCAATTGCGATTCAGTTAATCCCGTGGTACCTATAACCATATGCAATCCTGCTCTAAGAACCGTACAAGCGTTGGCATACACCGACTGTGGTCGCGTGAAATCAACTACAACATCGGGGCTTACTAACGATAAAGCATTAGGCAAATCCGCTTGAATATTTACTTGCTGCTGGTCTACTATCCCAGTATAAACAGGAGCGTCTTCTCCTGCGAAAACCGGGTCTACCACCCCGACCAATTCCATATCGGCAGCTTCGCTTACAGCTTGCACCACCTGCCGGCCCATTTTACCGCCAGCACCGGCAACCAGCACACGTATTTGCACGTTCTGCCTCCTATCGATCTTCGTTAATAATACCTTTCCCTAAAGGGGTGCTTGTCCAAATTATAAAAAAAGAGCGGTGGCAATTAAAGCCAAACGCGCTCCCATGCTATACATTGGGTTATTCCCTTAATTACCTTGGGAATAGCGCTTCACCCATTACTACTTATTAAGTAGTAGCATGGGTGACAGTCCAAAGGGTTTTAGCCTTTGGCCCAGCCCATATCGTACGGCTGCGATAGGACTTCGGCGAGCGTCCCTTTCACTGTGCTTATAGCGGTACATCTCATTACTGAGATTGCCGTGCACCTTAGCGCAGCTACTTATGACTACCCGCACCTCTATTGGCCCAAAACTCATTCTTCATTGTGTCGCAAATACCCGCTTGTTGTCAAGGAAAACTTCTTCCGCGTCAAGGGCATACTGCTAACCCGCCGAGTGGGAACCTGCGGTGTCGATGGTAATGTAGTAGGCTCAACCGCCTCTTCCTCCGGCACCGCCTGCAAGTAACCTTGCTCACTGCTATAACAGGTATCGACCACAATGAAATCGGCACCTATTTTTCTCACTCCGTGCCAGGGAATTACCATCTCTCGATGAGAAAACCACCCACTGCGCTGAGGTATAATAATCGCTGCTATCCGCCCTGTTTCTACATCTATATATAGATCGCTGTTGCTAACCACCCCTAGGCGGTTCCCTTCGCCAATATCGATTATTTCTTTGCCCACCAAATCTGTGTAACGCATAGGCCTGCCCCCGCTTTCGGGCAGTGCTGGCAGCACAACCCCTTACACAATATGTAAAAATCAGGTGGGCTATGTATTAAGCTCCGGTGGAACCAAAACCACCGCTGCCACGGGTAGTATCAGTTAATTCGTCTACTAACTGCAAATTGGCTTGCACAACCGGTACAAACACCAATTGTGCTATCCGATCACCCGGATGAACCGTATACGCTTCGCCACTTGTGTTCTGCAAAGCACAACGTAACTCACCACGATAATCGGAATCTATAACACCAACGCCATTAGCCAAGCTGATGCCGTGCCGACTAGCTAAACCACTGCGTGCGAAGATGAGCCCCACATATGCTGGAGGAATTTCTATAGCTAAACCCGTGCCTACTTGCATCCTTTTCCCGGGGTCGATGGTTAACGGCTCAGTTAAATTCGCCTGTAAATCAAGTCCGGCCGAACCATTAGTAGCATATACAGGTATAGCTGCATTTTCTTGCACTTTTTTTACCCGAATATTAATCTGCATTTAGTTACTCCTCCTCAAGCATTTGCTGGTTCACTGGTCCCACGGCGGTTATTACCTGATTAGCACGCTGTAATAAGGTTTTTGCTACCGCTTGCACTTCGCTACTTGTCACTTTTTCTATACGAGTCACCAGTTCATCGGGGGTAAGCATCTCTTCAGAAAACAACTGCATCTTAGCTAACCGACTCATACGGTTGACTGTGTTCTCCAGACTGAGCATC